>JAESRA010000172.1 GCA_016764895.1 Phycisphaerales bacterium
AAATCGAGCGTCAACACATCAGTCGGGAGTTTGAATATTCTTTGTATAATAAAAACGAACAAGATTCAGATCAAACCAACACAGGCGGCGGCAAACTGAGAATCCAAGGACTGAGCTGATCAATAAAAATAACACCAATCGTGTCCGCGACAATCATCGCAGCCATCGGCTCTGGATCATGACCAATAACCACCATCACAGCCGTCTCACCACCCTGATCAACCAACTCACGAATCGCCTGAGCAACACAATGCGAAAGCCGCGTCACCCGCGTCCGTTCAATCGTCTCACTACAAGTCGTCGCCGCCGAGGCCATGCTCGTCACCAACAAATGCATCGCAATCGCAGCCACCACCCACCCCGCCGCCCGAGCTGGACGAGCCGTCGTATTGGTCAGCTGTGATGGAGTCGTGGAGGTCATCATGGTTCGATATCAATACAAGTATCGGCATCGAGAGCCCTCCGAGCAAGTTCGACCAAGAATCTAAGGCTGTTTTTTAACCCTCAGCACCAGATTCAGCCTCATACCCCATCAGATCACTCATTAGGAGTACTCCTCCCCCGTTCTCAAAGGATATTTCCACCAAGGTCCGATAGAGTTCAGGACCCCGAGCACAAAAGCCGGGCACAAAGAAGATAGACGATTCCGACCGACGACCGACCGACCGACAAGGACGAACCAATGCTCGCAACCCGCCAAGCCCTCACCCCAACCCGAAAATCACTCACACACAAATTCACCATCGGACGCCACGAAGGATACCTCACCATAGGCCTCTACGCCGACGGCACACCAGGCGAAATCTTCATCAAAATCGCAAAAGAAGGCTCCGCAATCTCAGGTATGTGCCAAGCATTCTGCAGAGCATTCTCCATCGCACTCCAATACGGCCTCCCAATAGACGAAGCCGTCAAACGCTTCAAAGGCATGCGATTCGAACCCCACGGCCAAACCTCAAACCCAGACATCCCACAAGCAGACTCCATCATCGACTATGTCGCAAGATACCTCGAAATCGAATTCGCCACAGGCACACGCCAAGACTCCTAGCCAACGAGCCGCGACCGTAAGGGAGTGGTCTTTGAATGAAATAACAAGCCCATCAAAAAAAGCTACACCACACGATTCGCCGGCTCCTCCCCACTAAACACCGCCAAAACACTCGCCCCCACCATCTCCGTCATCGCCAATCTCCACCGCACCTCAGCACTCCCAATATGAGGCGTCAACACCACCCGATCACTCCCCACAAGCCCCGCATGCACCACAGGCTCCTCCTCATACACATCAAGCCCCACCCCCCAAAGGTGCCCCGAATCCAAGGCCTCAACCAACGCACCCTCATCAACAATCGGCCCACGCGCCGTATTCACCAATATCGCATCTGATTTCATCGACTTAAGCCTCTTGGCATCAATCAAATGCCGAGTCTCCCCAGTCAAAGGCGTATGAATACTCACCACATCCGCCTCCATCAACCCCACATCAAGCTCCACCCGCCTCGCCCCCAAAGGCGACATCTCAAAATCCAAATGCCGCGACCGAGCAACATACGAAATCCGCATCCCAAGCGACCGAGCCCGCAACGCCACCCCATACCCAATCCGCCCAGCCCCCACAATCAAAAGCTCTTTTCCGCACAAATCCAGCCCAAGAAAATCCCCCATCCCAAGTTGCCCATTGGCTAGATAGTCCGGCGATCGAGCATACCGATCCGCTTCAACCAGCCTCCGCGCCACCGAGAGCATCAACAAAAACGCAAGATTCGCCGTCCCCTCCGTCACCGCATCAGGCGTATTACACACCACAATCCCCCTGTCTTTACAGGCCTCAAGATCAATATTATCGATCCCCACCGCAAAGTTATTCACAATTTGAAGCTGATCCCCCGCCCCATCAAGCAGTTCCTCATCCACCGGGTCGGTGTACATGGTGACGATCGCATGAGCCCCTAAAACAAAGGGTTTGAGCGACTCCCTCGTAGCGAGCCCCTCCCCAAGCACACGCATACAAGCGTCTGGTATGTCGAGCTTTCCGGGTATCGAACGCGTGATCCGGACTTGTTTTTGAGGGGTTTCCATGCCTGAGGATAGGACCCATGATTCATGAACTTTGGTATTGACCACCGGCCTGTTTAGACTGCCCAAAGAAAACATTTACAAAATTATATGAAAAACCCATGAAAACAAGGGGAAATGGTGGTATCGTGCCGATAGAAGTCCGGTAAAAACAACTGTAAGTGTGGGTGGAAGCCGCACACAGATTCACAACTTTGCACAATATGGAGATTGCAAATGGCTAAGAAAACAAAGAAAAAAGCAGCCCGTAAACCCGCCAAAAAAACCGCAGCTCGCAAGCCAGCAGCCAAAAAGAAAGCAGCGCCTAAAAAAGCCGCTCCTGTAGCAGCCAAAAAAGTCGCCAAAATCACCGCCGCCAAGGACAAACCACGCACCAAGTCAGAAGTCCTCACCATCATCTCAGACCATGTCGGCATCTCCAAAAAAGAAGCCGCACAAGTCTTCGATGTCATGGGCGACATGATCCAAGTCGACCTCAAGAAAACATCCTGTGGCTCATTCAATATCCCAGGCATGATGAAAGTCTCCGTCCAACGCAAGCCAGCAACCAAAGCACGCAAAGGCGTCAACCCATTCACCAAAGAAGAAATGATCTTCAAAGCAAAACCAGCACGCAATGTCGTCAAGGTACGCCCACTCAAAGCCCTCAAAGACCGCGTCTAATACAGACCCAATTCATGATCAACCGATCATCAACACGCCCCGGATCAAACCGGGGCGTGTTCTTTTTCCGCCTCCTACCGCCTTCTACATCATGACCAACACCCAAACCAGCGTATCGTGCAACGACGACCTGCTACAAAAGGAAAAATACATGCTGAACCTTGTCAACCGATCACAACCCAAAGCAGTCGCCCTAGAAACAACCCTCCTAGTCCACGGCGTCCCAACCAACACCGCACAACCACTCGCCAATGAACTGGCACAAATCGTTCGTAAACACGGAGCAAACCCAGCCCTGATCGGCGTCGTCAATGGCATCCCAACCGTCGGAATGACCGACCAAGAACTCGAAACAATGCTCGCTCAAGACCATATCCTCAAAGCCAACACCGCAAACCTCGGCGTAGCAATCCACCAAAAAACCCACGCCGCAACCACCGTCAGCACAACGATGGAACTCGCCGCAGCCGCAGGCATCAAACTCTTCGCCACAGGCGGGCTCGGCGGAGTACACAAAAATTACAGCCAACACCTCGACATCTCCAGCGACCTCGCAGCATTCACCCGCTTCCCCGTCGCCGTCGTCACCAGTGGCGTCAAATCAATCCTCGATGTCGAATCCACCCGCGAAGCACTCGAAACCCTCGGAATCCTCGTCATCGGATACAAAACAGACTCCTTCCCAGCCTTCTATTTCCAAAAATCAAACGCCCAAGTTGATGTCCGAATTGACAACCCAGCAGACCTCGCCAATCTCATCAAAAGCGAACTCGCACGCACACACCGAGGCATCGTCATCGCCAATCCCATCCCCACCAAGCACGAACTCAACAAAGAAGATTGGAACAACTGGCTCAACCAAGCCACATCAGAAGCAAAACAATCAGGAGTCACAGGCCGAGCAATGACCCCCGCCATCCTCGGCCGCCTCCACGAAGTCTCCAATGGCAAAACACTCAAAGCAAACCTCGCCCTCATCAAAGCCAACACAACACTCGCAGCCCAACTGGCCGTCCATCTCGACTAACACCCCTTCCACCACCCGTACACCCACCCATTTATCGGGCATCTTGACACAATATTGACTGATTCTCAGCAATTGGATTCAGCGGATTCTCCCCATATGTGCTACGATAACGACAGTGTTTGCGCCTCGAACCACCAGAAGGCTTGAAAAGTCTGAGTTGTATCGGTGAATGAGATGCCAAACAAATACGAGAGAGCTCGGACACACACAGTTGTGCCCGAATACACCATTCAAGTGAGAGCGATGGCCCCGCGCGTGCGGGCGACATCATCAACCAAAGGAGATTGAGAAATGCGTCAGCAAATTAGAATCGCAGCGATCGTTATGGCAGCCGGCATTTGTGCCCCAGCCCTTGCACAAGACAGCGTCAGCATCTTAGGCGGCGACCTCCCAGGCGACGCCCTAAGCCCATGGGACAACTGCGCACCATATGTCGTAGACCTGTCACCATTCACAAGTACCCAAGGCCACACCTTCGGCATCGCACCACTGCTCAAAACAACACAAATCGGCAACACAAACTTTAACAACCTCTTCTCATCAAGCACCATCAGCCCAAGCACCTCAACAGATGTCATGTACTCCAGACCAACCTTCTCACTCTGGGAAAATGCCCCAGGATCAGGTGTCCACGGCGAAATGAACTCCATGGGCACTCCCGTAACTCCTCCAGGTCAAGCATCACGCTTCGCAATCGCACTCAATGAATTCGGCACCGCTGCAGGCGGAGCAAGCTTCAACGGCATCATCGGTGCATATGTAAACTACAACCCAAACAACGCAAACCGCCTCTTTGTTGACCGCCGCCAAGCAGCAGTCAACATGCCCAACGAAGTCGCAGGCGACTCCTCACAATTCGGTGGCCTCTCCATCGACGCAAACGGAAACATCTTCTACCGAGGCGACAACAACGGCTCAGTAGGTACCAATCAACTCGCAGGAAACAACCTCTTCCGCACACGCCTCCAAGACCGTGACTGCCAATCCATGAACCTCATCTCCTCAGCCGCGACCCTCGATGCAACAGACCGCCTCGTCGTCGCATACCCAAATGTACTAGGCGTACCAAACAACATCCCAGCACGAATCGCAGGTTCAAACGGCCTCTCCATCGGCGGCACCGCATTCGGAGCAGCCTCCGAAATGATCGTCGCTGACACAGGATCACACACCCTCACAACCGCCCACCTCGATACCACCGGCGGCATCGGCGGAAGCCACCGAGGTTCCTTCGGCACCACCACCCACGACTTCCTAGGAAACGCCGCAGACTACACCGTCGCAGTCCTCGCCAAAGACGCACAACTCGGTGGCGGCGAAACACGAATCCTCAATGTCACAAGCATCGACTCCGCAGGTGTCGTACTCGGCAACAAAGGCTTCGAAATCCCATTCGCAATCACAGACAACGATGACGGATTCGTCATCAACTACAGCACCCAAGGCCAACCAAACAACTACGGCGGCTCCACACTCTTCAGAGGCGGCGTCGGCCACATCGCAATCGGTCGCGACCAAGCAGGTCGCGGACTCATGGCAGCTATGGTCAACGAAAACGGCTTCCAAGACGACTTTGCAAACCAAATCGTCGTCTGCCGCTACGACTCAGCAACAGGCACCGAAGAATGGACCTTGGCCGCATATGTAGACCAAGCAAACGCATTCAACCCTGCAGTCAACACCAGTAAAGAAATCTACGACGCCGCCGGCGCAGTCATCGGCATGATCACCGACCTCCCAGACATCACCGGAGGACTCCCACTAGGCCCAGGCATGTCAGCCCCAGCAATCGACTCCGTTGGAAACATCTGGTTCCTCTCAGCAGTCAAACTCCTCGATCGTGGCCCCAATGGCGAAGCAGACTTCGACGGCGCACTCCTCCGCGCAATCTACAACCCAGCCACCTTCTCCTACAAACTCGAAATGATCCTCGAAACAGGCCAAGTCTTTGCAGGCCTCAACTCAGGACTCAACTACCGCGTCGACTTCCTCGGATCCTCCACCGCAAACGGCGGAGCAACCCCAGGAACCATCTACTCCAGCAACCTCGCTGAATTCGCATGGAACGACTCAAATGTCTCAGCAGTTGCCACCTCAGACCCAATCACAAACGGTGGCCTCATCTTCGGCACACAAATCACCTACGACACCAACGCCGACGGACGCTACAACAACCCAACATCAGTCTTCTTTGACCCAGCATTCCCAGCCGACGAGTCATACTCCGTAGGCCTCTATGTTGGCTACTACCAAGAAACCGTTGCTTGCCAAGCAGATCTCAACGGCGACGGCACCCTTGACTTCTTCGACATCTCCTTCTTCCTATCAAACTCCGTAGACTTCAACGGCGACACCGTCTTTGACTTCTTCGACATCTCCGCATTCCTCAGCGCATACGGTGCAGGATGCCCATAACCCTCATCAAACGGGCCGCTCACCACTGAGCCTCCCAAATAAACCTCAAACGCCCGCGCTCAACAGCGCGGGCGTTTCTTGAACCACATCACAAAACCACAATCACGCGCCCAAACAAACACCCTGACTGCGAATACGGCAAATGATGCGGCATGTTTCGGTAGTCATCAAATCTGAGGAGAGAGCCAATGCAGTACAACTCAATCATCGCAGCTTCCATCCTGGCATCCATCACCAGTTCAGCCACCGCCCAATGGGACCCAGACAACGGCGACTGGCTCAAATCAAACCAAACAGACATCCGCATCATGACATGGAATGTACAAGACGGAATCTGCAAAACAAACCCCAAAACAGACGAATTCAACAACTGGAACGGCCTCGTACGCATCATCGCATCACTACAACCAGACATCCTCATCCTACAAGAATGCGGAGACAACTCAGGAAACGGCACAGGATCAGGCGTCGACTCAGCCGCAGAACTCACCACAGTCTCAGAACTCCTCGTACAAGGCGGCACCGACCCCTTCCTAGGAGGCCCAGTCACCTCATACATACAACTCTTCACAGGAACCGACTACGACCTCCCATACATCTACGCAAGCCCAGCAAACGACGGATTCAACCGAAACCTCATCCTCTCACGCTTCCCCTTCGCAGACATCAACAACGGCGGAGGAGCAACCTACTCCACCTTCGTACTCCAACCAGACCAATACCAATCAGGAGGCACAGGAGGAATCAGAGGATACCAATTCGCAGAAATAGACCTCCCAGACAACCTCTACGCAGGAGATGTCGTCATAGGCAACGGCCACCTCAAAGCAGGCGGAAGCTCCAGCGACTTCGCACAACGAGCAAGAGCAAGCGAAAACATCGCCTACCTCGTCGACTACTACTACAACGGCGCAGGAACCGGAATCAGCGACCCAAACAACAAAGTCTCACTCCCATCCACAGGCACAGTACTCAACCAATACACCCCCGTCATCCTCGGAGGCGACCTCAACCAAAACCCAGGCAACGGCCCCTCAGAATTCATCGCCCAAGCAGCAAACAACGGCGGAACCGACGGCACAGACCGAGATCGCTCAGACTCCACCATCGACCAAGCCGCCCAACCAATCTCAGGCGACACCACCACCCAAGGAAACAGCTCAAAACTCGACTACCTCATCTACCAAGACTCCATCGTCACCGCCCGCCGCCAGTTCATCTTCCGTTCAACCGGATCAGGCATGACCAGCGCATCACAAATCCCAGAACCAGCACGCTCATTCCCCATCAACCCCTTCACAGTCTCAGGATTCGCATCAGACCACCGCCCAGTCGTCATCGACTTCATCTTTGAACCCGCCGCCGTTGATCCATGCCCATCACCACCAGATTTCGTCGACGACAATATCCTCGACTTCTTCGACATCTCAGCATTCCTCTCCGCATTCACAAATCAAGACCCCTCAGCAGACCTCGACAACAACTTGCAGTGGGACTTCTTCGACATCAGCACATTCCTCACCCTCTTCTCCGCCGGCTGCCCATAATCAAACCACCCCATCGCCAGACCACCCAACCAGCTCAATCGCCGGCCTGGTCTCGCAACGCACGGACCTCAGCCACAGCATCATCCAAATCCCGCTTAAGCTGTCGCACACGAAGCAACGACCGAACCCGCGTCAACAACTCAAGCTTGTTCACAGGCTTCGTCAAAAAATCATCCGCCCCCACATCAATCGCCCGCTCAACATCCCCAACCTCACTCAGCGCAGTCACCATAATAATCGGAATATCTTTCGTCTCAGCTCCCCCCTTAAGCTGCTGACACACCTGATACCCGCTCATCTTGGGCATCATAATATCAAGCAAAATAATATCAGGCGGATTATCCCTCACCGACTCAATCGCCTGAATCCCATCAGAAACCACCCGCACAGGCCCCCCCAAGTCATCAAGATACGCCTGAAGCAACTCAAGGTTCTGCTCGTTGTCATCAACGATCAGTACACCCTGATGAATAACCTCAGAAAACTCATCGGCCTCTGCAATAGTCGGAGGATTGCTACTCATAAATATCCAGTCCTTTCAGCTACTGAATCATTGGACCCCCAATGCCGGTAGACTACCAAATAACATGATACCACACCATTCTAAGAACCATTCCCCCTCTACACCCCTCAGGAAGTGGAGAACCAACCCCCGACCATCCGAAAATAGATTACAGGAGACCTGATCTATGACCCAAAGACATTTGAACCAACACTACCCAATCAGCATCCTGGCCTTGCTGATGATCCTCTGCTCCATATGCCAAGCCGGACCACTCGACTCCACACTCGACCGCCTCGTAGGCAACGCAAGCCTCGCAGGAGGCAAAGCCGCCATCCACATCCTCGATCTCAACACAGGACGCGAACTCGGAGAATACCAAAGCAACGAACTCATGATCCCCGCCTCAAACATGAAACTCCTCAGCTCAGGCGCAGCACTCATGATCCTCGGAAAAGACTTCGAATTCAAAACCACCTTCGACATCTTCGAAAAAGATAACCACCGAACACTCATCATCAGAGGATCAGGAGACCCCGCACTAGGCGACCCAGGAATCTTCGAAAACGAACAACAAGCACTCTCCCACGAAGCACTCTTCGACGCCATCGCCAAAGCACTCAAAGATCGAAACATCGACTCAATCGACCAAGTCGTAGTCGACGACCGCGTCTTCGATCGAATCTGGGCCCACCCAGATTGGCCACTCGACCAACTCAACCGATGGTACTGCGCCGAAATCGGAGGCCTCAACTTCCAAACAAATGTCATCAAAATGTTCCCCATCCCAGGATCACTCGGCGGCACACCACTCCTAGAAATGCAACCAGACCTCCCGTGGATCGATGTACAAATCAAAGCAAAAACAATCTCAAAAGGACGAGACAGCGCATGGGTCGCACGACCAACACCCGAAAATAAATTCACCCTCTACGGCAATGTCCGTGGCAAAACAGACATCCCCGTCAGTGTACACGAACCCTCACTCTTCGCAGGAAGAGTCTTCGCATACGCACTCAGCAAACGAGGAATCAACATCAAAAACAACGGCTACATCGAAAATTCAGTCCGACTCGCCACCCCCACCGACCTCTGGGACTCAACCCCAGTCGCCGTAGTCACCACCCCCATCGCCGACATCCTCAAAAGAACAAACACAGACTCATACAACCTCTACGCAGAAGCACTCACCAAACGCATCGGACACGAAATCACCGGCGACCCAGGATCATGGCAAAACGGAGCCTCAGTCATCAGACTCCTCCTAAGCCAACATGTCAACGCATCAGCAGCCCAAACCACCATCATCGCCGACGGCTCAGGAATGAGCCGAGAAAATAAAGTCACACCAAAAACACTCACAAAATGGATCGGTGTCCTCGCACGCCTAAACGACTGGGACACCTTCAAAACATCTCTCGCCACCCCAGGAAAAGGCACACTCAAACGACGATTCATCGACACAAAACTCAAATCAACACTCCACGCAAAAAGCGGATACCTCAACGGCGTATACGCACTCTCAGGAGTACTCAACCACCCCAACGGCCGACGCGCAGCCTTCTCCATCATCCTCAACAACATCAAACCAGGCCCCGGATCACGAGCAGCCAAACCCCTCATCCGCGATGTCGTCATCGAAATAGACGCCTACCTAGACGAACAAACCCAAGGCCAAAACGACTAAACCATACCCAACAACTCCAAAATACTTCATCGGGTGCCACTACTCGCCGTCTTCGGCGCAGTAGTGTCTTTGTTTTCACGACCCTTTAAAAATCTCAACCCATCTCAATCCCATCAACCCGACCCACAACCCCCTCATCCATCACCAAAACCGTAGGCCAAGCACGAACAGGCAATCCATGACAAGCATCCCCCGAAGTCTTCGGCGTCGAATCAAAACCCACACGCCCCCCACGCCCCC
>JAESRA010000173.1 GCA_016764895.1 Phycisphaerales bacterium
GAGAGAGAGAGAGAGAGAGTTACTGTGTATGCGCGAAGTAACGGTCGACTTTGGGGGTGTTCTCGAAGGCATATCTCACATCCCTCCCCACCCCCGGCTTACACACCTTGCACGCCTGATGCGTCGATTCAACCTCATCGAGCCGCCTAGCAATCCCAGAATCACGCGCGTGCTGACATTTCTTCGTGTGGTATTTCGACCCAGACTCGGTCACATACACCACCATCGAATCAACCGCCAACGCTAAATCAGATTCAATCACCACAGAATCCACCGACTCCGATTCATCAACCACTGTCTTTCCCGCTGGCTCGACCACAGGTTCAATCTGCTGCACTTCAACAGGCACAGGCGACCACACACCCTTACGAGCAGCCCGCGCACGATCCTGCGCCCAAAGCATCACCGCATCATTAAACCCCGACGGATCACGCGCATGCTTAGAAAACCCCAGCCGAACCATCTCAAGATTCACAAACAACCCATCAGGCATCCGGTACACATACCCCCGCCGAAACCCCCGCGCATCAGTCCCCCGCCGAGGATCAACCAACACCGCCAACTGCTCACCATCCAAAAGAGTTTTCAGATAGCCCCGCGCCTCATCACTCCCCCTCAAAAAAGCCACCCCCTCAGCCTCACCACCTACAAAAAGTATGTCCGGCGCATCAGCCCCAGCAAGTTCATATCGAACCACCGCCCCCTCAACAAAAAGCTCCACAGAATCACCATCAATCACCCGGTGCAACACCGCAGGCAACAACCGCCCAGCATCAGGCCCAATCACCCGAGGCATCGGACGAGCCGCGGGCTCGGCACCCACAGCGAAACCCTGAACTACAGAAAAAACTGCCCCAAGTGCTACCCAACGCTTTATACGAAATAATGCCAAATACCCAATCATTTAGACCCACACATTAACAATAAGATTGGGCTCCTTGAGCTTGCCCGACCAAGTCCCCATCGAACTCGTCACCAGCTTCACTTCATACTCAGGATGGTTATCGAGCCATTCGTTAATCTGACGATCAAGAAACTCCAGCGAATCTCCAGTAAGCCGGCAATGAAAACTCTTGACATGGATCGCGCCCGTCCCGGTCGCATTGGGCACCCGAGCCCACTGATCCCCATGCCGCTTTGAACTCAATTTCTGCTCAAAAGTCGTAATCTTGGACTGCCCAGGCTGAGAGGCAGTCACCGATTCCGTAGAAAGATCAATCGGCAATGTGTCATCAAGACCCAATTCTGTGGAATCATCAGACAAAGACTCGACTGGCAAACTTGTTTTTTTCTTCACCGGCCCAGAATATCCAGGCGGCAACGGATCAAATAATGGTCCCTGCATCACAGAAAACCTCCTTGTAATTCTACTATATCAAATTTCGCCCACTTATGCGAGCCCAATTTGATCACCTCGAAAACTCCACCAATTCTGTGGAGTTTTCCCCCCAAAATACCGCACAATCCATGGCTCATCTTCAATATCCTCCCAACGAATCTGGACCACCAACTCCCCATTATCAACATCGCCGCGAAACCCGCTGCAAACCCCCGCCGCAATTCGAATCACTTCCCCCCGCCCATCACCGATATCGCCCTGAAAATCAAGATAATGGGCCCGATGATTGGGCAATTGTTCCACATGGAACAATTGATCCGGGACCCACAAATCCGGCCGATCATCACACCTAAAACTCAAAAGCCGGCGTTCATCTGAGCAACCAGGGATTTCAATCATCCAATCAAAATGGCTCGAACCATCGGCGAGTGTGTGCTTAAGAATAACCGCGCGGGTGGGGCCGAGATTGGGGCCTAAATTGAGGGCGGAAGGGGAATCCTTGGCGGAGTGTGGTGATTCGTTGGGCATTGAGCTATATTCAATACAGACCACCACCTGGAGTCGAGCATGTCCACTAGATCGATTTACACACTGATTCTAATTTCCGTTGCCGTTTTGCTGAGTTCCTGCGGGCCTACGCAGAAAGTGAAGCGAACATTTGCCCTCAATGATTTGTCACTCAAAGCACGAGCGGCGGCCCGGGATGGAGATGACCGGCGATCGTTGGAACTTTGGCAGGAGTATGTTGAGCGGCGGCCTCATGCTCATTTTGCTCAGTATGAACTGGGAGTGACTGAATCTCGGATGGGGATGTACACGGCCTCGATCGGGCATTTGACGACTGCTCACGATCTTCGGCCTGGGAATGTGGAGTATATTGAAACACTCGGCGATACCTTTATTTTGGCGGGCCGAGCCGATGCCATGATGTCGCTGATGCAGGCGACGGCTGCTGAGGGCGGGGATGTTTCTGGTCAACTTCGGGTTGGCCGATATGCCCAACGGGTGGGGATGCTCGATGAAGCGAAGCAGGCGATCGGTTTGGCGATGATGTATTCGAATGGGGAATCGGTTGAGCCTTATTTGGCGATGGCTGATTTTGCCCGGCAGATCGGAGATGCGGAGTTCGAGGAATCTTCGCTTCGGAAGGCGTTGTGGTTTGATCCTGGGTCCGACAATCTTGATTCTCGTTTTTTGGCTTTGGGGATTACTCCGGGGCCTTCGCTGGCTATTGATCCTGCCAAGGATTAGGTTGTGTCTGAAAGTTGGAACCGGTGTTGGTTTCTCAAAGACCCGACGCGCTCAAAAGCGGCGAGTCGGGGCACCCGGCTTGCTGATATCGCATGGCCCAGAATTATGCACCCAGACCCCATGCTCACCGACATAGTAAGTCGGCGAGCCCGGGATGCTCAGATTATACACCGGGACTCGCTCGGTGGTAAAAATGACGCCGGGTGCCCCGACTCGCCGTCTTGGGCGCGTCGGGATTGGATCATTCTGAACCATCAAAGACCCGACGCGGATAAGAATCCGGGTCGGGGCACCCGGCGGTGTCGGCGACATGGAAGGGGTGTTCGTCAGTCGTCGAGATGATCTCAGAACTGCCGTCTTCATGCAATACAAGCAGTTGTACAAGAGACCCAGCCCATCCCGACTGCGCCCAAGAGGGCGAGTCGGGACACCCGGCGATGCTTTTCCATTAGTTTTTGTCACCCCCAATCCACCGCTCTATGACACCAAGAACAATACAGTCACTTGCCGATGTTCCTTGTTGCAACGAATACTTTGCAATCTCCAAGGCATGATGCCCAAAGGCCAACTGACACATTTTTTCGATAGAACAAGCATCACCAGCAGACAGTTCGCCGTTTTTTTCAACGCCGTTCAGTACTGACTCAATTATCAACTCTGTCATATTGTATATAAAATCGTTATACACTTTGGAACTGCAGTCATCACGCCGGTTTGATTTAAAATATTCAACAAACTCATTGACTCTGGAGTAATCGGCATTGACAAGCCCCCAATCTTGATCGGAAGTCTCAAGGCAAAGGTCTTTCTCTGCTTTTTTTACAAACTTACTCATAAATAATTTACCCTTCATAATCACATACAACCCAATTTAATACGGGACAGGATAAACTGTTTTTACACCATTTCCACTAGGAACAATACGAATTATATTCGTAAATGATATCTGTCCATCCGGATGGACAACCCTCCCCCACATACTTGGAGCAACAACATCAATCGCGCCGCGATTCAGTGGCAAATGCGATGCAACGAATGATTCAATTGCATCCTTTGATCCTTCAAAATAGCTTTGAGGATTGCCACTATTTCTCGCTTTTTGAGCAAGTTGCCTAGCCAAATGGGGGCCATGCTTTTTATCCCAAACCTTTGAAAATCCAGTTACATTGCAGTTATGAACCCAAACCCCATGCTCACCGACATAGTAAGTCGGCGAACCCGGGATGCTCAGATTATACACCGGCACACGCTCGGTTGTAAAGATTACGCCTTGGAGTTTGGTGGTGCCGGTGATTGTGGATAAGTGGTCGCCGATTCGCAGTCCATCGGCGCGGGTCCACTTGGCGGTGTCGGCGACATGGAAGGGGTGCTCGGCTCCTGCATGTCTTCCAATCCGAAGATCGTGGAGAAATCGAAGACGACACCTCCACGCCACCCGCCGAAGATACTGGAGATACCAAGACCCGACTGCGCTCAAAAGCAGCGAGTCGGGGCATCCGGCTACACTATACAGTCCACACTCGGGTACCCACGGGATCGGATTTTTTTAACAAAACCAACAAATGCCTCTCTCTCAACAGAAAACTCGCCTGGCACCGCATCAATAAGAATTTCATAATAGTTTGGTTTTTTTGTCCAAAACCCTGGTGCCATAATCCATTCGTCTTTTTGTTTTGACACAACCTGTTTCTCTGTAAAGTCAGAAACATCATCCTCAACAACTTCGAATAAATCTGCAGAGAAAGGATATGGAAAAGCAGCTCCATTCCACATACATACATAGTACCACATGCCGAAACAATTCCCGCCAATCGCATGTACATAATACTTTGCATCTTTCTCGAGCAAATCCGGCTGGGCCGACGGAACAGTGTTTGTATAAGAATCAAAAGATGCCCTTGCTTTACACATCACAATCATCGCTTCGCCTTTCTCCAATTATCATTTAATATTTATAATTTTAACATCCCATCTAATTTTTGTATTGGCATGTTCCGAATAATGAACAATCAGCCGTTTACCGCTAGACAATGTAACTGAGGCTTGATGCTTAAACCAACTGCCCGTCCTAACAGCTTGTAATGATGCATCACTCATCGCATTAGCCATAATGCGACTCCCTGAATGTGTTCCATCAGCAACGCCTTGCAGTGCCCTGCGAGAAAATCTGTCCCATGCAGGAATACCACTGCGCACTCCGTCAAAATCTATTTTTGGAAGCTTACACGCTGCATTATGCACCCAAACCCCGTGTTCACCAATATAGTAGGTCGGCGAACCCGGGATACTCAGATTATACACCGGGACACGCTTTGTCGTATAGATTACACCCTGAAGCTTGGATGTTCCGGTGATTGTGGATAAGTGGTCGCCGATTCTTAGGCCGTCGGCGCGGGTCCACTTGGCGGTGTCGGCGACATGGAAGGGGTGTTCGTCGGTGGTGCTGATGAGTTCGGAACTGCCATCTTCGTGCAGCACAAGGAGTTGCACAAGCGATGCCTGGCCGACGATGATCTTGGTGGCCACCGTGCTGGACGAATAACTTGTTGCCAATCCATCGTCTGGAGCGGCCAGCACTTGTTGGCCTTCTTCGATATCAACGATTGGGACTGCGCCGTTGGCCGTCCATACGAGTGTCATCGCGGTGAAGC
>JAESRA010000174.1 GCA_016764895.1 Phycisphaerales bacterium
ACTACTCGCCGTTTCGGCCCAGTGGTGTCTTGAACGATTCAGGTAGTACAGAAGACACTACTGCGCATAAGAATGCGAGTAGTGGCACCCCGCTATAGTTGTGCATGATAATTACACGAAAGAAAATCGATCCATGTTTGCATGAGTACGGTTGTGAGGACTGTTGGAGCCAACTCGAAGAGGGTGTGCAATATCGTGTCATTGAAATCAACAGTGGGTCATACTCGATCCAAGTCCCATCGGAGTTCGATGATTGGAAACCCAGCCTGTACCCAGCGGGACTCTTTGACATCCTAGATGCAAGTGTTGAGCCTGATTGGATTGTAGATATTCATTGCTACCCTGAAACTGATGATGATGGCGACGAAATATACGATACTAATATCGGGTTTCCTGAATTTATGGAGCGAGGTTTCTGGGAAGATGTCCATGACAATAAACCAGAATCTCATCAGATCCTAATTCCAATCTTCGAACGACTCGGATTAGTTCACCCATAGTTCATCTCACCGCCCCAAAAAATGCCCCGGCACAGCCCCATGGTCCGCACGAATCACCGACCGAATCCCCCCCCGCCCCTTCCAGTCCGTCTCGATCTGCAACCACACCGGATCAATCGCTTGAACCAAATCCTCCCGGATCGTATTGGTCACCGCCTCAAAGAAACTCCCCTTATTCCGAAACGAGTGGTAGTACAGCTTCAAGCTCTTAAGCTCGATGCACTTCCCCCCATCCTTGGCCGCCCGAGGCTCATACCGCAAACTCACCACACCAAAGTCCGGGTGACCCGTAATCGGACACACACTCGTAAACTCCGCAGCAATGTGTTCAATCACAAACGGCGTGTCCGAAGGCGTCTCAAAGAGTTCCAATATCGTTGCATCAGGCATAAACCCAGCCTAGGCGCACTCCTCGCAATACACAAAAAACACTACAAAAAAAGGGCACCCCGCAAAGGGTGCCCCGGATATTTTTACGAAATCCGAAAGCTTATCAGCCCTCGACGCCGGTCTCAGCAGGCGATTCGGTAGCCGACTGGCCGCCCACGATCACATCGTGAATCTCGACCTGTGGGTTCGCATCTCCCACTTCACCAGCACCGGTCTCAGTAGCCTCAGTAGTCTCAACGGCCTCAGATTGACCATCACCCAAAAGCTCGGCCTCAAGTTCCGCCTCGTCATAGTACTCGTCGTCCATCATGGACTCTTCGAGTTCCTCCGGGCTCACCAGCGTCTTGACGCGAATGTCCTGGTACTTGCGGAAACCCGTACCCGCCGGGATCAAGTGACCCAGCAGCACATTCTCCTTAAGACCAATCAACTCGTCCTCGGCACCACGAAGCGAAGCCTCGGTAAGCACCTTAGTCGATTCCTGGAACGATGCACCAGACAAGAACGACTCACTCGACAACGCCGCCTTGGTAATACCAAGAAGCAGTGTACGAGCCGCAGCAGGACGCGCCCGCTTGGTCTTGGCAATCTCGCCGCCCTCGGCCTCCGCGTTGGCGTTGGCTTCCTTGACCTCATCCTTCGGGTACAACTCGCCCATCCGCAACGGCGTCGAACCGACATCCGTCACCTTGAGCATGCCCGCAATCTGGTTGTTCTTAGAACGGAACTTGAACTTGTCAACAACATCATGAGGCAACATGTCCGTGTCACCAATGTTCTCAACCCGAACCTTCCGCAGCATCTGCGAAAGAATCAACTCAATATGCTTATCATTAATCGGCACACCCTGAGCCCGGTACACATTCTGCACCTCATCAAGCATGTACTGCCACAGCACCTCTTCACCCTTAATCCGAAGAATATCATGCGGAATCTGAGGCCCTTCAGTCAGCGAATCGCCCGCCGTCACAAAGTCACCAGCATGAACCAACAACGCCTTGTCATTGGGCACATGGTGATCCTTCTCAATCCCCGAATCGGAGATGATCCGAATCGTCATCTTGCCCTTACGCTTATCAGAGTGAATCTCAACAACACCAGAAATCTCCGCCATCACAGCAGGATCCTTGGGCTTGCGAGCCTCAAAAATCTCCGTCACACGAGGGAGACCACCAACAATGTCCGCACTACCAGCAGCAGATCGTGGCTGACGAGCAATCATGTGCCCAGAATCAATCACTTCACCATCGACAACCTCAAGACGAGCCTTGGCAGGCAGGTAATGGAAGTCGAGAATGTTGCCATCCTTGTCGACGATGTTGATCTGCGGATGCTTATCACCCTTGTGCTCAATGACCACAAGCGCCTTCTGACCACGCCCAGCGTCCTCTTCACGAACAGTCTCGCCGATCTCGATGTCCACAAACTGCACCGTACCAGGCTTCTCAGCCAAAGTCGGCGTCCGGTGCGGATCCCATTTAATCATCTCAGCACCGCGCTTGATTGGGTCACCACTCTTGATATAGATAAACGCACCGTAAGGCACCTTCGTCTTCTCGAGTTCCTTGCCCGATTCATCAACAATCGCAAGCTCACCATTCCGCTTCAATGACACACGGCACTCAACGCCGTCCTCATCCATCACGGTCACTTCATTACAATCGCGGATCTCAACAACACCGTTGTTGAGCGCACGATACTCCGTATCAAGAATATCACGAGTACCAATACCACCAGAGTGGAAAGTACGCATCGTCAACTGAGTACCAGGCTCACCAATCGACTGAGCACCAATAATACCCACAGCCATGCCCTCTTCGACAAGCTTGCCCGTAGACATGTCCATCCCGTAATCAAGTGCAGAACACCCGGTCGAAGATTCAGAAGTCAGCGGGCTGCGAACCAGCAACCCATCCATTCCAATCTCTTCGATCCGTTTGGATGCTTCCTCAGAAACCATCTCGTTGGCATCAACAATCTTGTCACCCGAAATCGGATCCATCACCGCATTGACCGAAATACGACCAAAGATCTGCTCCGAAAGCGGAACATCAATCTGCTCACCCTTGTAAATCGCACGCTTCATCAAACCGCGACGCGAGCCACAATCATGCTCACCGATAATCACCGACTGAGCAACATCACAGAGCTTGCGAGTCAAGTAGCCAGAGTCCGCAGTCTTAAGAGCCGTATCAGCCAGTCCCTTACGAGCACCGTGCGTCGACGAGAAGTACTCAAGAATGTGCAACCCCTCACGGAAGTTCGCACGAATAGGCGTCTCAATAATCTCGCCCGATGGCTTGGCCATCAAACCACGCATACCAGCAAGCTGCTGCATCTGCGAAACATTACCACGAGCACCAGAGTCACTCATCAAGTACACAGGATTCAAGAACGCAGTGCCCTCCTTCTCCTTGATACCCGCATACGAACCATCAGGATGACGACGATCATTCTTGAGCGTCTCGATCAACTTCACAGTCAACTCTTCACGGCAGTGTGACCAAATATCAAGCAACTGGTTGTATCGCTCGCGCTCAGTAATAATACCACGGTCATAATTCTTCTCGACACGCGTCACCTTCGTCTGAGCAGCATCAAGAATCTCAGGCTTCTCATCAGGAATACGCAAATCAGTCACCGAGAAACTCAGCCCCGCAAGTGTCGCCTGCTTGAACCCAATATCCTTTATCTTGTCAAGGATATCGATCGTCTCAGCGCGACCACAATACTCGTAAGTATCATCAATCACACGGGCACAGCCCTTCTTACCGATCGCACAGTTATAAAACGGCATCCCATCAGGAAGAATCTCAGAGAACAAAACACGCCCGATGGTCGTAATCAAACGCCCATGCTCAGGCATCGGTTCGGTCGGGCCTCTCTCCTTCTTAGCAACCATACTGAACCCGCCAAGCCGCACACTGATCGGCTCATGAATATCAATCTTGCCACAGTCATACGCAAGGATCGCCTCATGCCGATCCTTAAACCGTGGCACCTCGTTCTCCTTGGCATTCTCAATATCTTCAAGTGTCGTCGTAATAAAGTACACACCCATCACAATGTCCTGCGATGCATTAATAATCGGAGAACCATTGGCAGGCGAGAACACATTGTTCGTCGAAAGCATCAACACATGAGCCTCGGCCTGAGCCTCAACAGACAACGGCAAGTGCACCGCCATCTGGTCACCATCAAAGTCAGCATTAAACCCACCACACACCAATGGGTGCAAACGGATCGCATTGCCCTCAACAAGCACAGGCTCAAAAGCCTGAATACCCATACGGTGAAGCGTCGGTGCGCGATTAAGCATCACAGGATGCTGATAAATCACCTCTTCAAGAATGTCCCACACCTCAGCATCACGCCGTTCAAGCATCCGCTTGGCACTCTTGATCGTGTCAGCCAACCCGTGTTCCTTGAGCTTCCGAATAATAAACGGCTGGAACAACTCAAGGGCGATCTTCTTAGGAATACCACACTGGTGAATCTTCAAACTCGGACCAACCACAATCACCGAACGAGCAGAATAATCCACACGCTTGCCCAGCAAGTTCTCGCGGAAACGACCCTGCTTGCCCTTAATCATGTCAGTCAACGATTTCAACGCCCGTGACGATGAACCAAGCACCGGACGACGACAACGGTTGTTATCAAACAACGCATCGACCGCCTGCTGAAGCATCCGCTTCTCATTCCGAATAATCACCTCAGGAGCATTCAAATCCATCAGCTTCTTAAGCCGGTTGTTCCGGTTGATAATCCGGCGATACAAATCATTCAAATCACTCGTCGCAAAGTTGCCCGATTCGAGCAAAACAAGCGGACGCAAATCAGGCGGAATCACCGGAATCACATCCATCACAAGCCAAGCAGGATCATTCTCAGAATGACGAACCGCCTCAACAAGCTTGAGCCGCTTGGCAAAATCCTTGGTCTTCTGCTTGGACCGCGTCGCCGCAAGACCCGCACGAATCTCCTCGGCCACCACATCAAGATCAAGCATCTCAATCAGCGTCCGAATCGCCTCAGCACCCATCTCCGCCTTAAACTCATTACCATACTGCTCCAAAGCAGCACGATGCTCATCCTCAGTCAAAACCTGTTTAAAGGTCAACTCAGTATCACCGGGCTTGGTGACGACATAATCCTGATAGTAAATAATCTTCTCAAGATCAGAAGTCTTCATCGCCAAAAGCGTACCAAGACGCGATGGCATCGACTTAAAGAACCAAATATGCACACCAGGCGAAGCAAGGTTAATATGCCCCATCCGCTTGCGCCGCACCCGCGAGTGCGTCACCTTCACACCACAACGGTCACAAATATAACCCTTGTACTTGGTACCCTTGTACTTCCCACACGAACACTCATAATCCCGCTCAGGACCAAAAATCCGCTCGCAGAACAATCCATCCTTTTCAGGCCGGTATGTTCTGTAGTTAATAGTCTCAGGCTTCTTCACCTCACCATACGACCACGCACGGATGTCGTTTGGAGAAGCAAGTGTGATCTTCACACTCGAGAAGTCATTTACACGATCAAAGACGCTTTCGTTCATATCAGTTTCTCCCGGACAGGAGTCAAAGTTCTCAGTCAAACAACACGATTCTGCGGATCAGCGATCCGCAACCAAAGCCCACTCGTTTACAGCAGACTCCCGCCTTCGAGTTGTTTCTTCTCCAGTGTCAGGTTCATACCAAGACCCTTGAGTTCGTTGCAAAGCACATCAAACGCGACCGGCATCCCAGCCTCCAGCTTATTGGTGCCCTTGACCATCGACTCATAAATCTTCGTGCGACCCTCAACATCATCAGACTTCACAGTCAACAACTCCTGCAAGATATACGCGGCCCCATACGCCTCAAGCGCCCAGACCTCCATCTCACCAAACCGCTGACCACCCGTCCGCGCCTTACCACCCAGCGGCTGCTGCGTAATAAGCGAATAAGGCCCAGTCGCCCGTGCATGAATCTTGTCATCGACAAGGTGATGCAACTTGAGCAAATACATAAACCCAACAGTCGTCCGCTGCTTAAACGCCTCGCCAGTGCGACCGTCATACAACTGAATCTTTCCACCAGCAGGCATCTCAGCAAGCAACTCGCGATGATGAGGCCAAGTGCCCTTCTCTTCGCAATCAGCCCAACGCTTCGACACATACTCATTGGCCTCAGCAAGAGCCGCATGAATCTCCGTCTCGGTACACCCGTCAAACACAGGAGTCACCGCCTGGAAACCAAGCACCTGAGCCGCCCAACCAAGGTGCGTCTCAAGAATCTGACCAACATTCATCCGAGAAGGAACACCCAACGGATTGAGCATCACATCAACAGGAGTCCCGTCGTCCATAAACGGCATATCTTCTTCAGGAACCACACGAGCAATCACACCCTTATTCCCGTGACGACCAGCCATCTTGTCACCAACAGACAATGTCCGCTTCGACGCAATATAGACCTTCACCATCTCAAGAACACCATTGGGCAACTCATCGCCACGCTTCATATGCGCGACCTTCCGTTGCTTCTCAGCCTCAACAGCTTCAATACGAGGCCAATACTGACGGAACGAAACCTCCGCCTTCTCCTTGAGCTCCTTAGAACCCTTAATCCACTTCGAATTAAAAGTCTTGATCTGCTCGTTGATAACCTCAGGAATATCAGATGCACCGACCTTCTGCCGCGTCATCGGATCAACAATCTCAGTCCCCACAATCGCATTGATCTCCTCGGTCATCTCCTTAAAGAGCTTGATCGCCTGGGCATCCTGCTCCGCCTCATACGCAGCCATCTCAGTCTTAAGAGCCTTCTTCTGCGTGTCATTCATATGAACACGGCGAGAAAACTTCTTCGTCCCAATCACAATACCAGATGTACCAGCACTGACCTCAAGCGAATCGTTCTTCACATCCTCACCAGCACGACCAAAGATCGCATGGAGAAGCTTCTCTTCAGGAGTCAACTCAGTCTTGCTCTTAGGCGAAACCTTACCAACAAGAATATCGCCAGGCCCAACCTTAGCACCAACACGAATCACACCAGTCTCATCCAAGTTCCGAAGCATCCGCTCAGAAACATTCGGAATATCCCGCGTAAACTCCTCGCGTCCAAGCTTGGTCTCGCGGACCTCAACATCGTAGTTGTTGATGTGAATACTGGTAAAAGTATCATCCTTAACAAGCCGCTCAGAAATCACAATCGCGTCTTCGAAGTTGTACCCGTCAAAAGTATTAAACGCCACAAGAGCATTCTTCCCAATCGCAAGCTCACCATTCTGCGTCGAAGCACCATCAGCAATAACATCGCCCGTCTTGACCTTATAGCCCTTCTTCACAATCGGCTTCTGGTTCTGACATGTCCGCTCATTGAGCCCAACAAACTTCCGCAACACATACTCATCAGCATTATCAATAACAATCCGCTGGGAATCGACATAAGTCACCGTCCCACCACGCGTCGCCTTGACAAGCATACCAGAATACTGACCAACATCCTTCTCCATACCGGTCGCCACACATGGCGGATCAATACGAATCAAAGGCACGGCCTGACGCTGCATGTTCGAACCCATCAACGCACGGTTGGCATCATCATGCTCAAGGAACGGAATCAACGAAGCCGAAATCCCGACCAACTGCTTAGGGGAAACATCAACATAATTCACTTCCTTAGGCTTCACTTCAGCAATATCGCCATCCATCCGTGCAAGAACATACTTGTCCTTAAACTCGCCCTCAGGATTCAAAACATCCGCAGGCGCAAGCACCGAACGAATCTCCTCATCAGCACGAAGCTGAACAATCTTCCCCGTCACCTTCCCATTCTCAACAACCCGGTAAGGCGTTCGCAAGAACCCATACTCATCAATCGTCGAGTAAATACCAAGCGAAACAATCAAACCAATATTGGTCCCTTCAGGAGTCTCAATCGGACACACACGCCCATAGTGCGAAATATGAACATCCCGAACCTCAAAACCCGCACGCTTACGGTTCAAACCACCAGGCCCAAGAGCCGACAAACGACGCTCATGCACAAGCGACGACAACGGATTCGTCTGGTCAACAACCTGCGAAAGCTCGCTCCGACCAAAGAAGAAATCAATCGCAGAAGAAATCGACTTGGAGTTGACCAAATCAGCAATCTTGGCAACCTCCTCAGGATCCTTCACACTCATCCGCTCCTGAACAGTCCGCCGAAGCTTCAAAAGACCCTTCCGAATCTCCTCAACAGCAAGCTCATCGAGCGTCCGCAAACGACGATTACCCAAGTGGTCAATATCATCAATCAAAGCAACCGGACGCTGCGTCTCTGGATCCAAACGATTCGAGCGAAGGTCCAGCATGTACTGAATCACCTTCAAGAAATCAAGACCGAGCAAAAACAACTGATCCGGATCAATATCCATCTCAAACTTGCGGTTGATCCGAAAACGACCCACAGTACCCAAACGGTACCGGTTGCCATCAAAAAACTTCTCATGGAACAACTGCTTGGCCTTCTCAACCTGAGGCGGATTCCCCGGACGCAAACGAGAATAAATCTTCAGCATCGCCCGATCATAATCACTCGTCACATTGGGCACATCATCAAAGGCCTCAAGGTTCTCCTCAGCAATCGTATTGAGAATCAACGAATCACTCGGATTCTGAACCACACGAATCGTCTTGAGCGCAGACCCCTTGATCGCCTCAGCAGCTTCCTCGCCAACCTGACAACCAACATGAACAAGCTCTTCGCCAGATTCAGTATCAATAATCGAAGCAGCAGCCCAATCCTCAGGATGAACATCCTTGGCCTTGATCTCAGCAACCTCATAAAACAAACCAATAATCGCATCAGTCGACGCAACAGACTCATCCAAACAACGCAAGAAAGTCGTCGCCGCAAGCTTGGTAGACTGATCGATGCGCATCGCAAGCACATCCTTCTTGGTCACCTCAAGCTCGATCCAAGAACCACGCTCTGGAATAATCCGAGCACTGTGCAATGGCCGGTCAGCCTCAGACGACACAATCGAGAAGTCCACACCAGGGCTGCGATGAAGCTGCGACACAATCACGCGCTCAGCACCATTGACGATAAACTCGCCCCCGCCCATCATGATCGGGAACTCGCCGAGATAAATATCTTCCTCAGGCAGATCACCATGGGTCTCACGCTTAAGACGCAAGCACAATTTAAATGGATGCCCATAAGTCAACCGAAGTTGACGACACTCATCAGATGTATACCGCGGCTCGTCGAGCGAGTAGCTTACATATTCAAGCTTCATCGTCTCGTCATACGATACAATTGGAAAGATCTCCTGCAAAAGCGATTCAAGCCCGTACTTGGACTCACGCTTCTCAGGATCAATCTCTACCTGCAGGAACCGGCTATATGCAGCCTTCTGTACCTGCCAAAGATCTGGGACTTCCGTTGCATCGCCTCGTTTGGCGAAACTCCGAACCAATCGCTCACGCTCCATTTGGCGTACTTTGGTCGCTGCCATCCATCACCTCATTTGTGGTTCTCAACACACACGCACCATCTCTACGAAAACACGCTGTGAAGAACTCTCTAAATTGTAGTATGCCCCGATTGCCGGCCGATGCCAAAGTCTAGTCACACAGAGACCTACAAACCAGTCCCAAACCCGCTCAAACCCCCGAAGAAGCCCGCCGAATCCCGTATAACTAAAAATCTCAACACCCGTCCAACAGCCAAAACATCCAGATTCACACCCAATACCCAATCAAAGACCAATCACCGACCAGCCTTCAAACCGCTTCCCAAACCAGAGCCCACTCAACTCAAAGCCCAGCATGAGAGAATCGGGCACCCCGACTATCCGGGATGCCCGACAAAAACCTACAGATCCGGGCCCATCTATGCAGCCTGCATGATGGAACCCGGATCAAATAATCGATTAAGCGATCTCGACTTCAGCGCCAGCTTCTTCAAGCTTGCCAACGACCTCTTCGGCCTCTTCCTTAGAAACGCCTTCCTTGACCTTGCCGCCAGCTTCCTCAGCCAGACCCTTAGCCTCCTTCAGACCAAGACCAGTGATCTCACGGATCGCCTTAATAGTCTGAATCTTGTTGCCACCAGGGCTCTTGATGATCACATCAAAAGCAGTCTGCTCAACAGGACCATCGCCATCGCCGTCGCCGCTGGCCATCACAACAGCACCACCAGCAGCAGCTTCGATGCCGTAGGTATCCTTCATGTAATCGCCAAGGTCAACAGCTTCCTTGAGGGTAAGCCCTGCAAGCTCGTCGCCGAGTTTCGAAATCTTTGCGTCAAATGTTTTGGTTGCTTCGTCAGACATAGTCCAACTCCTTCTTCGTAATGCACATTCTTCAATGCGTCAGACTCGTTCACCCAAGAGGGACCGAACCGCTCGGTTCTTTAACCCTGCTCATCAAAGAGCCCAGGGCCAGTCAGGTGATCACGGGTTGTTTCATTCAATATCAACGCCATAAGCACTGATACACAAATACTTATTCAAACAACAGAGCAACACGCCCCGCCGCTTTCAAACGACACCATCACGCCGCCATTACAGCTTCGCAATCGCCTCGCCATTTTCCAACTTCTCTTCGATACTCTTGATGATCCCGACCAGACCCGAACCCGGACCCGTAACAGCACCAACAAGATTTCTCGCAGGACTCAAAATCAAAGTGACCGCCTGAGCAATCGCCTCGTCGCGCGTCGGGAACCTACTCAGTTCCTTCACGCCCGCATCGCCCTCAAACAGCGTCCCGTCAAGTATCGCGCCCTTAAGCTCGATATCAGGAAACTCCTTGAGCAACCCAACAATCTCGCGAGCAACTTCAACGACCGACTCAGCCCCGTAGGTCAGAGCACTCGCGCCATTCATCACACCTTCAAGCGGTGCAAGCGAAGTTTCCCCGAACGCCTTCCCAAACAGACTGTTCCGCATGATCGTCACGCGAATGTCCTTCTTGGCAAGACCCGCCCGGATCGCATTGGTATCGTTGGAACTAATCCCACGAAGACCGATCACAAGCGCATCCTCGGTCTCGCCGATTCGCTCGATGTAATCACGGATCATCATTTCTTTGACTGGCTTACTCATAGCATGATCCCTTTATTCTTCGTCGCTCACAATGGCAACCTGAACCCCGGGGGTCATCGTGCCACTGAGCGTGATCTTCTTAACATACTGACCCTTGACCGTAGAAGGACGAGCCTTCTCGATCGTGGTCACAAAATGGTTGTAGTTCTCAAGCAAATCAGCTTCAGAAAAGCTCATCTTCCCGATAATAGCATGGACATTCCCGCCCTTGTCAGCCCGATACTCAAGCTTACCAGCAGCAAAATCCTTGACCGCATCAGCAACCTTCGGCGTCACAGTACCATTCTTCGGCGACGGCATCAACCCCTTAGGACCAAGCACCTTGCCAAGAACAGACATCACACGCATCATGTCAGGCGAAGCGATCGCAACATCAAAATCAAACCAACCGCCCTTCACCTTGCTCACAAGCTCATCGCCGCCAGCTTCAACAGCACCAGCAGCAAGCGCATCCTTGACATGCTCAGGAGCACAGAACGCAATCACATTCTTCGACTTGCCAATACCCTTAGGAAGCGACACAGAGCCGCGAACCATCTGGTCCGCATGCTTCACATCAACACCCAAATGCATACAAATCTCGACCGACTGGTCAAACTTGGTCGCCGTAAACTTCTTCACCGCAGCAAGCGCCTCCGGAGCCTCAACAGCCTCCGCAAGAACCAACGCAGCATCCGCTTTCCCGCGCTTTGTCATCGCCATGATTAAGCTCCCACCGTTACGCCCATAGAACGGGCAGTGCCAGCAATGACAAGCATCGCGGCATCAATGTCATGAGAATTCAAATCCTCAAACTTCTCCTCAGCAATCTTGCGACACTGATCAGAAGTTATCGAACCAACAATGGTCTGAGGCTCCCCAGAACCCTTCTCCAAACCAGCAGCCTCCTTGATCAAAACCGAAGCCGGTGAAGACTTGATCTCAAACTCAAACGAGCGATCGCTATACACCTTGACAATGCAACCAACAACCTTGCCGTTGAGCGCACCAGTCGCAGCATTAAACTGCTGAATAAACTGCCCAGGATTCACACCCTTAGCACCCAGAACAGGACCCAAAGGCGGAGCAGGCGTCGCCTTCCCCCCCGGGGCCATGATCTTAAACTGTTCAATTAACTCTTTAACGGCCATTTGATCTCCACCTCCCACTCGCCGCATAAACCCAATCCTGACCAGATCGGTACGCAAGTGGTTCGCACGGTTCACAATAATCCCACACATCACGCGATGAGCCGGGCCACGACTCTAGACCACCCCAAACACCCAGTCCAGACCCACACCCCTATTCACCTGTCAATTCAACAGTTCCATCACCAAACCACACCCAATATAAACCGCCAATCAAAACCCAAAACTCAAGGCATCGCCTCACGCAACCCCCCCAAAATCTTCGCCTCAAGCCCAAACTCATCGGCCCGATCAAGCATCTCCCCCGCAAGTTCCACCCGCCCCTGCGCCTGCATCAACACCGCCACAAGCAACCACCCCTCCGCCGTCGACTTTCGGTTCGCATCCTGAACCGCTCGGATGACAAGCTTCTTCATCGCTTTCCTAGAAAACTCCCCAAAAAGCACCGACGAAATCGGAAAAATACCCATCTCAGGCTCCTGAAAATACGCCACATACATCAAATCCACAGCGTCCCCAACCCGACCGAGTTCCAGAAGCGCGACCGCCATCTCCCGCATCGCAAACCAATCCTCAGGATACTTAGATAAATGCATCCCATACGCCCCCACCGCCTCCTCCACAATCTCCTGACGCGTCAAGCTAGGCAGCCGGACTCCGCTCCGTTCCTCAATCGTGTCCGCAACCTCCGCGAGTTGATCCGAATACCGCCCTGCGAGCAGATCCCGCGCATAATCAATCATGCGGTACTCAAAAACCACTTCATTAGCATCCCCCTCCTCCTCGATCCGCTCAAGCTCAGGGAGAGTGTCCCGAAGACCAGATCGCCCACGCTCCCAATCCGCTTCACTCGACCACTTGCGGACGGTCGTGCTGAACCCCTGACTCCCCGAAATCCTTCGATACCCCCAATAGCTGTACCTCACCCGGATCACCCGCCCCTGAGTACGCTCATCGGCAACCTCCAGCAACTTCTCAAACCGATCGACAAAAAATTGATTCGGAGCATCAATCATATCCTGCTGTTCAACGACCTGAGCACAAGCCGTCCCCCACAAAGTGGACACAATCACCCAAAACCCTGAACATCTCAAACATGACATATTCGACACCCTACACCTTTCCCGCTTTGATCGGCCTCATATTCAATCCGTTAGAAAAACATTTCCACTCAAGGAAGTGCCTCATGCAATCCCCACGAAATCTTCCCATCAAGCCCCAACTCATCAGCCCGATCAAGCATCTCCCCCGCAAGCTCCACCCGCCCCTGCGCCTGCATCAACACCGCCACAAGCAACCACCCCTGAGCACTCGGCTCCCGATGCGCCGCCCGAACCGCACGAACCACCAACTTCATCATCAGTTCCTTCGATTCACCCAAAATCAACCCATTCACAGGCATAATCCCCAACTCAGGATCCTGCACATACGCCTCATACATCAACTTCCCCGCATCAGCAACCCGCCGCCCCTCAAGCAACGCCACCGCCATCTCTCGCACCACCATCCAATCCTCAGGAAACTCCTGAAGATGCAGCCCATACGCCCCAATCGCCGCCTCAACCACAGATTCCCGGTATTTCCGGTTCACCCGATCCGCCGCCACAGTCTCAGACGCCACCTCAGCCGTCTCGTCATTAAACCGCCCCCGCATCAAATCCCGAGCATAATCAATCACACGATAATCAACCCCAGCCCCTTCCTCGACCTCCCTCGGCCCCTCTCCAATCCGCTCAAGCTCCCCCTCACCCCCCTCAATCACTTCTTTAAACCCCTCCGGAATCCAATCAACCCCGAGATGTCGAATCTCTGTTCT
>JAESRA010000175.1 GCA_016764895.1 Phycisphaerales bacterium
AAATACGAAAACCTAAACGCCGACGAAGTCCACTCAATCATGCGAGGCGAATCCATCGCCCGCTCCACAGTCGCCGACCTCCTCGCCGCCACCCCCCCACCTTCAACAACCAACGGCAACGACCCAGACCCCAAAAAAGCCGAAACCCCAGACACCGACACCCCCCCCGACACCCTCCCAAGCCCGGCCTAATGAACCATATGAATGCTGAGTGCCACTCAATCAAACTTCTCTGGGACAACTTTGTTTGTCGGATGGACGGCGACCAATCGGAATCAGATAAAATCTTTGAGCAGATAAAGGCAAGCTACAACACTCCCCCTCGTGAATACCACAGTTTGGGACATGTTTACGACTGTCTGATCAAACTGCAACAGTTTGTCGACATGGATACTTCTGCAATCGAACTGGCGATTTGGTTTCACGATGCGGTGTATGACGCATTGTCAAAGACAAACGAATGTGACTCAGCCAACATGATGAAGCAATGCGCAGATCATCTTCGGATTGACCCCATACAAATCAGCGATGCGGATCGATTGATAATGATCACTGCCGATCACAAAAACGCGAGTAAAAACGATGAGATTGTCATTGCTGACATCGATTTGTCAATCCTCGCAGCAGATCCAGATGTATACAAAAACTACACAATGGCTATTCGATCAGAGTACAAAGCAATAGACGATATTGACTATCGAGCAGGCCGTTCTGCGTTCCTTCAGCAAACATTGGATTCAATGCCTCTCTTTCACACCAAATGGGCACAAAGCCACGGCTTCGACGATCGAGCAAAAGAAAATATCACCAGGGAACTCATAACACTCGCAAACTAGATCGTGCCTGACGGCTCGTTTCCCCATTTCTGCACTCTTTACCCATCATCAACATCTTCTCTGCGCCTCTGCGTGAACTTCGCGCCCTCTGCGTTCCTCTTTCATATCTTTCCCCGACCCATCCAAACCACAAACCAGTCATAACACAACATCAATCAACTTCGCATACACTCATCCCATGACCGACCACCCCCAACACCCCCAGTTCACCTGCTCAAACTGCAACTACAACCTCACAGGCCTCGACCTCGCAGGCAACTGCCCAGAATGCGGCGACCTCATCCTCCAAAAATGCTTCTGGTGCGACTACGACCTCACCAACACCAACCCAGACACCAACTGCCCAGAATGCGGCGTCCCCGCCACCACCTCCATCGGCCAAGGCGTCCTCGCAACAACCCCGCTCGATCTCCTCAAAACAATCCACAAAGGATTCCGTCTCGCCACCATCTTGATCCTTGTCTACATCGTCTGGGTAGTTGTCGCGATGGTCGGGTTCATGTCCATTGCCTTTGACCCCAAACATTATAATCTGATGGGCACCTCGGCCAGCATCATCACCAACACCATCATATTCGGGATTATCTTTGGTTGGTGGAAAATCGCATCACCAATCCCCGGCCTCCCCGAGGATGTAGACGGCTCAGACCGTCGTGGATTCCTCAAAGCAACACTCATCGCCTTCGCAATCATTACCGCGATATCCATGCTCGTCTCGTTCATCCCAACGAATCAAGATCCCGACGCCCCCTTCACCACAATCGAATATGTCATGTTAGGTGGCCAACTCATCAGCTTCGTTGTCATGATCGCGATGTACATCGCCCAGTTGCGATACCTCCAATGGTTCGCCAAACTCGTCAACAACACCAAAATGCACAAACGAGCCAAACACATGATCTGGTCAGGCCCCCTCATCTTCTGCGTCGGCTTCTTCCTCATCCTCCTGGGCCCACTCATCGTCCTGATCCTCTACTGGAACATGATCGAATACCTCCGCCGCGATGTCAAAAAAATCATCAAATCCAAAGCCGCCCTCGCCTAATCAGCATCACATCCGCAATACAAAAAAAGAACCCCGCCAACCAGCGGGGTTCTTTCAATATTCAATCACTACGAACCATCAAACCCCCATCGCCACAATCGCATCGGCAAGCTTCACAAACCCGCCACGATCAGCACCAACACCATAATCAACCACCCCATTAACCATCGGCCCATTGGCAACACACTGCTCATGGATATCCACCATCACCCCATGCAACTTCTCAAGCGTCCGTTCCTTAGTCCAAGTGCTGTGCGAAGCGTTCTGATGCATTTCAAAGCACGAAGTCGCCACCCCCCCAGCATTGGCCGCCTTCCCAGGCCCAAACAAAAGCCCCTTCTCGTGGAACACCGTCCGCGCCTCATGCGTACATGGCATATTGGCCCCCTCCGCAACAAGCTTGACCCCACGATCAACCATCGCCCCCGCATCATCCTTCTCCACCTCATGCTGCGTAGCACATGGCAAAGCAACATCCGCATCCACAAGCGACCAAGGCCGCGCCTCAGGATGATATGAAATCCCATCGCCACCCCCAACATCACAAAAATCCTTCAACCGCCCCCGCTGCACCTCTTTGAACTCAATCAACTCCTCCAACTGCTCGCTCGTCATCCCCTTGGCAAAACTCACCGAACCCCCAGAGTCCGACATCGTCACCACATGAGCCCCCTTCTCCATCGCAAGTTGAGCAGCATACAACGCCACATTCCCCGACCCAGAAATCATCACCCGCTTCCCATCCATCGAATCCCCTACATGCTTAAGCATTTCCTCAGCAAAAGTCACAGTCCCATACCCCGTCGCCTCGCTCCGCCCAAGCAACCCGCCCAAGCCCAACGGCTTCCCCGTCATCACCCCATCACGCCGTTTAGTAATCTTCATATACTGCCCATAAAGATACCCAATCTCGCGCCCCCCAACCCCAATATCCCCCGCCGGCACATCAACGCTCGGCCCAATATACCGATACAACTCACGCATAAACGCCTGACAAAAACGCATCACCTCATTGTCACTCTTCCCCTTCGGATCAAAGTTCGATCCGCCCTTCCCACCACCAATCGGCTGCCCCGTCAACGCATTCTTAAAGCACTGTTCATACGCCAAAAAATGCAGCGTGTCTTCAGTCACCTCAGGATGAAACCGCAGCCCCCCCTTATAAGGCCCAAGCACATTGGCATGCTCAATCCGCCACCCAAAGTTCACCTCAACCCCGCCCGAATCATTGACCCACTCCACCCGAAACCGAATCACACGGTCCGGGATAAGCAACCGCTCAAACACCCGCGCCTTCTGATACACCTTATTATTCTCAATCACCGGACAAACCGACTCCGCCACCTCTTCAATCGCCGCCCGATACAAAGGCCCAGGCTTCACAGCATCAATCAAAGAACCAAGATCATACGAACAGGTAGCGGTCATCATCACGGTCTCCAGAACAAGTAGTCAGCCCACGAAAGGCGAAAGAATTAGTAAGCCAAGGGCTGCGCCCAATTGTTCCAGCAACCATGAAAAAAACAACTAATTAACCCGCGTTGTGACCAAAAAAACTAGCTTTCCTCAATCATCTCTTCGCCCCCAGCCGCAAGTTCCCGCATCTCCCCCCCAACGGCCTTGAGTTCAACAAGCCTCTTGGTACTCTTGGCCCCAACCTCCTCAAACTTCCGAAGCGTCGGCATCATCCGAGTATCAATCGACCCCACAAGCTTGTTATACCGCTCCACCGACATCCGAATCGAATCCCCCAGCTTCCCCGCATGTTCAAACGCCGTCGCCGCACGATCATGCAGCTCCTTCCCAAGCTCAAACAACGCCGCCGCCTCCTCAGTCAGCGACTGCTCCCGCCACCCAACCGCCACCGCTCGCAACAACCCAATAAGCGTACTCGGCGACGCCAAAATCACCCCACGCTGCGCCGCATCATCAATCAACCCAGGATTCCGCGACAACGCCGCATCAATAAAATGATACCCAGGCACAAACATCACCACAAACTCAGGCGACCGCTCAAACAACGCCCAGTACTTCTTATCCGCAAGCTTCTTCACCTGCTCGGTCGTATGCCGCGCGAACCGCTGCATATGCATCTCGCGTTCTTCATCGTCCGATGCATTCACCGCCTCGATATACGCATTGATATTCGCCTTCGCATCCACCACAATAATCCGATTGTTCGGCA
>JAESRA010000176.1 GCA_016764895.1 Phycisphaerales bacterium
CTCCAAACTCAAACTCCAATCCGCATACCACGGCGGACGACTCGCCACCTACACACTCCTAGGAATCATCGCAGGCACCATCGGACAAGCACTCGACTTCGGCGGCTCCTTCATCGGATACCAACGCGCAGCCGCCATGTTCGCAGGACTCTTCATGATCGCCTTCGGACTCATCGCATTGGCACGAATCAAAGGCCTCCGCATCAAACATCTCAGCTCTCCAAAGTTCATGCAAAGAGCCGTCGAAAATGGCCAACGCCGCGCCTTCTCACTCACCCCCTTCAAACGCGCCATGACCATCGGGCTCCTCACCACCCTCCTCCCCTGCGGCTGGCTCTACGCCTTTGCCTTCACCGCCGCCGGCACCGGCTCACCAATCTGGGGCGGCCTCACCATGGCCGTCTTCTGGCTCGGCACCCTTCCAGTCATGGCCTCGCTCGGAGCAGGAATCCAAATGCTCGCAGGCCCGCTCCACGCCAAAATCCCCGCCATCAGCGCAGTCGCCATCGTCCTCGTCGGTACCTTCACCGCCATGGGCCGCCTCAAAGCCCCAGAGATGTCACGCGCCAACCTCAACATCACCGACGACTCGGTCCCAACAAATCCAGACGAAGCCTGCCCTTTATGCGAATCAGGCCTCCCCATGGATGATGCGAAAACAGAAAAAACCCCGTGACAACCAACCCGGCAACATCCGATGATTCCATCTGCGACCACTGCGGTCTCCCCGTCCCATCTGGTCTTTATGAACCCGAATCCGAACACCAGTTCTGCTGCAACGGCTGCAAAACCGTCTTTGCCATTCTCCATGGCGCAGGACTCGAAAACTACTACAAAATCAAATCCGCAGTCGATGCAAACGCCCAGCCCGCCTCCACCACAGGCAGCAACTACGAAGAACTCGACGACCCCGCCTTCCAAAGCACCTGGGTCACTCAATCCGAAGACGGCACCGCCGAGGTCGAACTCCTCTTAGAAGGCATGCACTGCGCCGCCTGCGTCTGGCTCATCGAACGCCTCCCAAGGGTCGCAAGTGGAGTCATCGAATCACGCGCCAACATCCGCCGCCGAACCGTCACCGTCCGCTATCAACCAGACTCCATCAAGCTCTCTACCATCGCCCAATCCCTCGACAAACTCGGCTACGCCGCCCACCCCGCCCGCGGCAAAGAAGCCCGTGCTATCAGGGTCAAAGAAGACCGCAAGTTCCTCATCCGCGTCGCCGTCGCCGGCGCACTCGCAGGCAACATCATGCTCCTCTCCATCGCCCTCTACGGCGGAGAGTTCGACGGCATCTCAGAATCCTGGCGCACCACCTTCCGATGGTATTCAACAATCCTGGGACTCATCGTCCTCATCTGGCCCGGACGAATCTTCTTCACCGGCGCCATCGCCGCACTCAGAACCCGCACCGCCCACCTCGACATCCCCATTGCTCTTGCGCTCTTCAGCGCCGGAATCTGGGGCACACTCAACACATTCCGAGGCATTGGCGAGATTTACTTCGACTCAGTTGGCGTCCTCGTCTTCCTCTTGCTCGTAGGCCGATGGATCCAGCACCGCCAGCAGCGCGCCGCCTCCGATTCTGTTGAACTCATGCTCACCCTGACCCCATCGAGCGCGACACTCATCGACGGCGACGGCAACACCAAACGCGTCCCCATCGAAACCATCGAAGCCGGCATGTCTGTGCGCGTCGCCGCCGGAGAATCCTTCCCCGCCGACGGCATCATCACCGAAGGCTCAACAACCATCGACAACGCACTCCTCACCGGAGAATCCGTCCCCGTCACCTCAACAACAGGCGACCAAGCCCTCGCCGGCGCAACAAATCTCTCCAGCCCCGTCACCGTCCGCGTCCAAGCAGTTGGCGAGCACACCCGCGTCGGCAAACTCATGGAACTCGTCGCCCGAGCATCCGAGCAAAAAACCCACATCGTCCGCATGGCCGACCGCATCGCCGGCTACTTCGTCATCATCGTCATCATCCTGGCACTCATCACCTTCACCGCCTGGACCATGATCGACAGCATCACCATCGGCATCGAACACGCCACCGCATTGTTAATAGTCACCTGCCCGTGTGCCCTTGGACTGGCAACACCCACAGCCATGTCCGTCGCCCTCGGACGCTCGGCCCGCGCAGGAATGCTCATCAAATCCGCAGCAGTCCTCGAACTCATGGCCAAGCCGGGAACCATGCTCCTGGACAAAACCGGAACCCTCACCGCCGGGGCAACAGAAGTCGTCGATTCCTTCGGCGACCAAAACCTCTTCAAAGCCGCCGCCGCCATCGAACAATCATCAAACCACCCAATCGCAAGAGCCATCGCAACGGCCTTTGGCTCAGATCTACCAACAGCCACCGACATCATCCAAACCACCGGACAAGGAATCACAGGCACCGTCAACAACCAATCCATCACCATCGGCTCAGTCGATTTCGTTCTCCGATCTACCAAATCAGAAATCCCACCAGAACTCCAACCAAAGCTCGTCCGCCTCCTCGACCGCGCCCTAACCCCAATCCTCGTCCACAACTCCACAAACAATTCCTTCGCCCTCATCGGCGTCGGCGACCAACTCCGCGCCGACACCGCAACATCAATCAAATCCCTCCAAAAACGCGGCTGGAACCTCGAAATCTGCTCCGGCGATCACCCAAGAATCGTCGAATCCATCGCCAGCCAAGTCAACATCCACACCCACCAAGGCGGCGTCACCCCAGAAGCCAAAGCACAACGCATCGCCGATCTCAAAGCACACAACCCCGACCCTTTAAGACCAACAGTCATGGTCGGCGACGGCGTAAACGACGCCGCCGCACTCGCAAGCGCCGATGTCGGAATCGCAGTCCACGGCGGCGCAGAAGCATCCCTCCAAGCCGCCGATGTCTACCTCATAGAACCCGGCGTCGCCCCCATCGTCAAACTCGCCGATCTCTCACGCTCTACAATGTCCACCATTCGCCTCTGCCTCATATTCTCTCTCACTTACAACACCGTCGTCGCATCTCTAGCCATGGCCGGGCTCATCTCCGCCCTCATCGCCGCCATCATCATGCCCCTCAGTTCGCTCACCGTCGTCGCTCTTTGCACGCGAGCGGGCAAGAATATCACCCCGACCAAATCCACAAGCACGCCCATGGAGTCCGCATAAAAATGTCCGTCGTCTACATCATGATCCCAATCGCCCTCTGCCTGGCCGCCCTCGGCGTCGCCGCCTTCATCATCGCCGCCAAAAATGGCCAGTTCGACGACCTCGACACCCCAGCCCTCCGAGCAATCTTCGACGACGACGAAACCCCACCCGACATAAAAAAAGAAAAAAACATCACCAAAGAAGATGACATCTAGGTTGTGCCTGACGGTTCGAGCTTTCTTCTCTGGGTGCCCCGTCGGAGCCGTCTTGGGCTCCTTCGGGACAAACAACATGTTGCGTTCCATCCCGAAGGAGGATAAGAATCCTCCGTCGGGCCACCCGGAAAACCAAATGGAGCGGAGGAGGTTCGAACTCCCGACCTTTCGATTGCGAACCGAACGCTCTACCAACTGAGCTACCGCCCCCCAACCCCCCAACCCCCCAACCCGATTCCACTCATTCTATGCCCCGGATTTCATCGAATCAGAATCCTCGGCCCATTCGAGTTCTCACCGATCCCGCTTGTTTCTTTGAATCCCAATCTCAATAATCAACCATGCCGCCACACGAGCAACCCCCCAAACAACCCGCCGTCGAAATCAACCAAGTCTCCTACACCTACCCGCCAACCGGATTCGACGCACAGTCCGAACCCGCAATAGATCAGGTAAACCTCTCAATCGCCCAAAGCACCAAACTCGGAATCCTCGGCCCAAACGGCGGAGGAAAATCCACACTCATCAAACTCATCCTCGGCATCCTCAAACCAACCAAAGGCACCATCAAAGTCTTCGGACAATCACCCGCCCAAGCCCGCAACCAAGGCCTCATCGGCTACCTCCCCCAACGCATTCAAGCCGACCTCGACTGGCCCATCAGCGTCAAAGAAGTCATCGCTTTGCCCCGAGCATCCCACCTCAAACCCTGGCAAAAACTCTCAACAGACGACCACGCCGCCATCAACCACGCCATCGAACTCGTAGACCTCCAAGACCTCGCCAATCGCCCCATCGGCGCACTCTCAGGCGGTCAACTCCAACGCACCATGATCGCCCGCGCCATCGCAGGCAACCCCAAACTCCTCGTCCTCGACGAACCCACCGTAGGCGTAGACATCGCAGGCCAACAACGCTTCGGCAAACTCATCGACACCCTCCACAAAGAACTCGACCTCACCGTCATCCTCGTCTCCCACGACATGCGCGCCATCGCCGCCGTCGCCGACCGCGTAGCCTGCCTCTCCCGCTCCCTCCATTTCCACGATTCACCAAAGGGCCTCACCCCCGCAGTCCTCGCCCAAGTCTTCGCACACGATGTCGCAGGAGTCTTCGGCGACATCCACATCGACGCCCACCTCGCAGAAGACTGCGACGACCCAGCCCACGCCCACCCCCCAAACCAACACCAACACGACTGCGGCTGCACTGAGAACGACTCCGATATAAATAGCAGTAGGGGGGCCGAATCATGAACGACCTCGCCCCAGCCATCCTCGCCGCAATCTTTGCCGCAATCGTCATCTCCATCATGGGCGGAGCATTGAGCGTCTTCGTCGTCCTCAAACGCCTCGCCTTCATCGGCCAAGGAATCTCCCACGCCGCCTTCGGTGGAGTCGGCATCGCACTCGTCCTCGGAGTCCATGGCGCCACAACCGCAGGAGCCATCGGACAACTCGCCATCGTCGCCGCCTTCTCCATCGCCGCTGCCCTCTTCATCGCTTCACTCTCCCGCGCACACCAAGGCCGCATCGACACCGCCATCGGCGTCGTCCTCTCCGCATCCATGGCACTCGGATTCGTCCTCTTCACACTCGCCGAATCCAAACACGACCACGACCACCAAGGCCACGCAACCCACGGCCACGAAGACCAACACCACCTCATCGAAGACATCCTCTTCGGAAACATCCTCAGCACCACCTGGCCAAAAGCCGCCACCGCCATCGCCGTCGCCATCGCAATCATCACAATCACCTGGTTCAATCGCCGCCGCTTCATCTTCTGGGCCTTCGACGAACCCGTTGTCGATGCCTACGGGCTCAGTTCAAAGCGAACCACCAACACCTTCCTCATTCTCCTAGCCCTGGCCGTCGTCATGGCGATGCAAATCGCAGGCGTCGTCCTCGCCGCCGCCATGCTCGTCCTCCCCGGCGCAGCCGCACTCAACCTCACCAGCAAACTCCGCCCCGTCTTCATCTATTCAATCCTCATCGGCGCCGCCGGCGCCGCCCTGGGCATGGCCATCGGCATCAACGCCGGCTACCCCGCAGGCCCCACAATCGTCCTCACCCAAAGCATCCTGTACCTCATCACCCTCACCATCAAAACGCTCGCCCCCAAGCTGCGTTCATAATCGTATCGCATAAGAAAGAAACCCCATGAAAGCAGAAACCATCCTCGCCGAACTCAACACCATCCGCAAAGACCTCGACGAAGACAAAACCGACATCGAATGGCTCACCCTCCACCACGCCTTCTGCTTCATCTCCTACAAAATGGGCGACTTCCAAGCCTACCTAGACGACCAAGAACAACGCGGCGCCTTCGACCAACTCGACTCTTAGGCCCTGTCTGACAGCTCCGCTTTCGTACAAGAGCTTCATCTTTTCGCCTCCCCCGGGCTTCCGGGGGAGGTGTCTGCGCAGCAGACGGAGGGGGTCTTTCTTATTCCTCTCTTTCATCTCCCTTCCCCCAATCTCCCCTCTTCTCTGTGCCCTCTGTGCCCTCTGTGGTAAAAAACAAAAACAAAAAAAAGCCCCCAACACCAAAGTGTCAGGGGCCATGTTCTCAAATAAACCTCAAGATCAATCAGATACCAAGAATGCCGCCGAGGATGTCGCCGTAGGCAACAATCAACCCAGCAAACACAACCGAAACAATCGAGATCAGCTTGATCAAGATGTTCAGCGCAGGCCCAGATGTATCCTTAAACGGATCACCAACGGTATCACCAACAACGGTCGCTTTGTGATCGTCTGAGCCCTTGCCGTAGACGATCAAGTCACCCTTGCCAGCACCGACGGCCTCCTTGGCACGATCCATGATCGAGCTGCGGACACTGTCAGGAACCTTCACCGAGTTGCCAGTACCATCAATCATATCCTGAGCGGTGATCGCCCCATAAGACTCGATGAGCTTCTTGGCATTATCCCAAGCACCACCCGCGTTGGCCATAAAGACCGCAAGAGCAAAGCCAGAGGTCAAACCACCAACAAGCATCCCCATCACGCCAGCAACCGATAAGGTCAAGCCAACGAGGATTGGAATAGAGATCGCCAAGATCGAAGGCATGACCATTTCCTTCTGAGCGCTGGTCGTCGAGATTGCCACACACTCAGCATAATCAGGGTAGTGATGACCATCAAGATCAACACCCTTCATAGGCCAGTTATTCGGATCAGCCACATCCTCTTCAGACATGCCACCATTGCGAAGCGCCTGACGGATAAGCCCGAACTGACGCCGGCATTCGCCCATCATCACATACGCGGCACGCCCTACAGCGTTCATAGTCAGAGCGCAGAACAAGAACGCAAGCAACACACCAATAAACATGCCGCCAAGCAGTTTCGGGTTGGCAAGAGTCACATCATAAAATGCAAGCACATCTTTGACCCGACCGCGTTGTGTCGAGGCCATCGTCGCCTTCCAACCTTCACCAGCAATCTCATACCGAGAGTCATGGCTCGCAGTCAACACAAATTCAACACCCTTGTCCCGTGGCTTAAGTCCTGGAATTTTGGTGCTGTGCCGTCCATTGTCATCAACAACATCAAGCAACATCCCGCCATCGACCATTTGGCCATCAGCGCCAGGCGTCACCACAGCAAACTTGCCATAGCCCTGGTGAACCGCAAATCCGATCGGTGAATCAGCATATTGAACATACTTGGATCCATCGCCATAGAAGTTGACCGCCTGCGTGCCGATCTGAACCTGAACGATCTGGATGTACGCCGCAAACAAGGCCATTGCCGTGAGCGCCGCCGAACCAATCGCAAAACCCTTACCAGTAGCAGCAGTCGTGTTGCCCAGTGAGTCAAGCATGTCGGTGCGTTCACGAACGATCGGCTCTTGACCAGTCATCTCCGCGTTGCCACCAGCGTTGTCAGCAATCGGACCATACGCATCAGTCGCCAGGGTAATACCCAAAGTCGAAAGCATACCAACGGCCGCAATACCCACGCCATAAAGACCCATCAAGAAGCTATCGCCACCACCAGCAAACGAGAACGCCGCGATGATCGCCACAACAACAACAAGCAATGATGCCCAAGTCGACTTCATGCCTTCAGCAATACCAGCAATAATAACGGTCGCCGGCCCAGTCAACGCCTGCTCAGCAATCCGCTTGGTTGGTGGGTGCTCATAAGAGGTGTAGTACTCCGTCGCATGAGCAATCACAAGGCCAGAAAGCAAACCAGAGCAGATCGAAAGACCAAGGCCCCACCATGAAGGGAAGTTGGCAATGTCGCCGGTATCCTTAAAGATAAACCAAAGCAGTGCAAAGGCACACACAACAATCAACGCCGAGGCAACATACACACCCTTGTGCAATCCCTTGAGCAACTGCGAAAAGTTCGCGTTCTCCTTAGCCTTGACCGCATAAATACCAGCGATCGAACAGAAGATACCCATACCAGCCAGCGCCATCGGAGCAACCGCGAGCTTGAGCCCAAGGTCGCCCGCCGCCTCGCCATTGGCCAAGGTCATCGCCGCCGCAGCACCAAGTGCCATCGTTGCCAAGATCGACCCGTAGTACGATTCATACAAGTCAGCACCCATCCCCGCAACATCACCAACATTGTCACCGACATTGTCAGCGATGGTCGCCGGGTTCCGGGCATCATCTTCTGGAATACCAGCTTCAATCTTACCAACAAGGTCAGCACCAACATCCGCCGCCTTCGTATAAATACCGCCACCAACACGAGCAAACAACGCCTGCGTCGAAGCACCCATCCCGAAGGTGAGCATAATGGTGGTGATCTCGGTGATCCCGCCACCAACGAGCCCGAACTGGTTGAATATAAAGAACCAGACCGAAACATCAATCAGAGCAAAGCCCACAACATTGAGCCCCATCACCGCACCAGAACGGAACGCGACGGTCAACCCTTCGTTGAGCGAGTCCTTCACTGCATGTGTTGTGCGTGCCGATGCGTTGGTCGCCATCTTCATCCCGAACCAGCCACACAAGCCAGAGAACAGGCCCGCAACAGGAACGCCGATGAGCGCCCAAGTTGACTGAAGATTCAGAGCCGACATGATGCCAAGGAAAACGATCAGCAGGACAAACACGCCCGCGACCACTTTGTACTGACGAGTCAGGTACGCCATCGCACCATCACGAACCGCCTGAGCGATCTCGATCATGTCCTCGCTGCCCTCGGATTTCTTCATGACCGATGCTTGGAAAACTCTGGCCATAACCAGGGCAAGGATGCCCCCGATCGGTGCCAGCCAATACGCCGACGGCGCATCTGTTATCGATGCCAATGTTGGCATGAGTTGCATACTCATAGTGTGCGTGCCTCTGGGTGGTGGTGGGATTCCCGTTCTTCCTGTGTGTCACCCAAGTCACGATCAGGAATGGATTTGAACTCTTAAAACTTGAACAACTTCTTGCCCCCAAACAGGGGTCGCGATTCTAGTGCGTAGTTATCAAAAAAATCGAATCATGCCCTTAAAAACGGCATTCCATCATCAATCTCAACAAAAAACATCAACAAAAAAACATCAACAAAATACAGTCAATAAAAAACCGTCAATAAAAAAACCGCCCCATTCTCAGGACGGCATTCAATCACTTCATCCAGGCTTCCGCCCAGTCGTACCATCAATCCCGCGCAGGTGCACGCTTAGCAGCCCGGCGTCTCCGCTCCGATGGCTTCTCGTAGTACTCTTTACGCTTCACATCCTTGACCAAACCCTCTTTCTCGCACAGCTTCTTGAACCGACGCATCATCTGCTCAGCACTCTCATTACCACGCGTTTTGATCCGAATTGCCATCAGGGCTCCATTCTCTAACAAGGTCTCAATCAAAGATACAACCCGCAACACTCGCCGCAGGGCCCCTATCAAAGGCACCCCCATCCCAAGGGTCAAGCAATCCCCCCTCATCTCCCAGCAATTGAAGCCAAACCCCCCATATCGCCGATCCTTCCCCCATGCAATCCACCACTCTGCGCGATCAATCCCGACATCTTGCCTTCATCCTCACCATCGCGATCGGTTTCTGTTCGTTCGCCACCCTCCAAGGCTGCGAATCCGTCCCAGCCATGCGCAAATCCACCGCATGGCAAGGCCAAACCCCCATCTCCGCCACCTACCTCTGGGGAACCCTAGAAGCAGAACTCCCCCCAGGAGTCCGCACAGAATCAGTCCTCTACGCCGCCAAAGCAGAACTCCTCCGCCAAGGACACATCATCGACAAATCCACCGCCTCCCCCCAAGGCGGCAAACTCACCGCACTCTCCCAGCCCGGAGCCCCCTACAAAAAAGTCCAAATCAACACCACCACCCAACCCTCCGGCGGCGTCAAGCTCACCATCAACATCGACCCAGACTCAGAATCCCGCACCCGCCTAGTCCTCGACGCCATCCTCAACCAACTCGGCATCTAAACCAAAACTCAACCAGCCATAAACTCTTCATATCAATTCGACGCATATAATTCCGCCAAATACCACACCTACCAAGGCGGCCCGTCAACAAATGTCCAACTCAAGAAAAAACATCGCAGTATGTGTTCTTTCATACAACCAACGCGATTACCTCATCGAGGTCATCGACTCAATCCTCGCACAAACACGCATGCCCGACCAAATCGTCGTCGTCGACGATGTCTCCCCCGATGATTCAGCCGATGTTCTCCGCCAATACGAACGAGATCATCCAGGCCTCTTCACCATCAAAATCAACGAAACAAACCAAGGTTGCGAAGTCAACCGCCACACCGCCATGAAAGAATCCCGCTGCGAACTCACCACCTGGGTCGATGGCGATGACCTCTACTACCCAGACAAAATCAAACTCGAAGAACAATGCCTCATCGACAATCCAGACGCAGGCTTCGTCTACTCAAACATGAACATAATCGACGCCAAAGGCGACATCATCCGAAATTGGACCAACAAACCCCAGACTCTTCCCAGAGGCCAAATACTCGACTCAGTAGTATCCCACAACTTCCCCGGCGGAATCCACTGCCGCTTCATGCTCACAAACACAAAAGCACTCGTAGAAGCCACAAAACACTCACAAAAATTCAAACTCTACGAAGACCTCGCAATCTACATCCAACTCTCAAGCGCCATGAAGTGTGCCGTAGTCGAAACCGTGAACCATGGCTACAGACAACACGAAGGCTGCATGCACCGCACAAACCGCGACCTCCACTTCGTTTCACTCAAACAAATCTACACTTATTTCGAACACCTATTCAATCAAGCCGATCCAGAATACCGAAAACGCATCGACAAAGGCTGCAACCAAGTCCTCAGCAGCTACGCATGGCGAGCACTCAAAGACCACTCAAAAAACCCTACCAAAGACTCCAGCAAACGCGTCGTAGAACTCGCCAAGTTCGCAATGGACCACAACGCGCTCTCAGCAAGACCAAAACACCTCCTCCGCCTCCTAACCACGAAAATCAAAACAGCCGGCCTAACCTAAGCCGAAGGATGATTCTATGAACATACTGCTCGAAAACGGAGGTCACAACCGACTCAATGTCGGCGATGTCGTCATGACCGATGTCGCCGCCACCCTGCTTGCAGCCAATGACCGAGTAAAAAAACTCCGCGTCATCACATCGGCGCCAGATGCATATCAATCCTCCGGCATCGCAGGCGAACCCCTAGGTGTCAAAGGAAAACGATTATATCTTTGTGAATGGAACACACTGGGACCGCTTCGACCACTCCGAAAAATAGTCCCATTGTCCACACGCGAAAAAATCTCGATTGCAGAGGAAAAATTCAGACGAAACCACCCCTCGCTCGCCACAGCCTTGATCAAATCCCGCTTCATTGCAAGGCCAAATCATGCAAAACAATTCAACACCTTCCTAGACACGGTCAATGACTCCGACATCCTCTGCATCAGTGGGGGAGGCAATCTCAACGATTCATTCCTAGATCACGCCTTTGCCGTACTCGAACTCGCAGAAATATTCCTTGCCCAATCAAAGCCCGTCGCATTCTTCAGCCAAGGGCTCGGCCCCGCAACCAATCCCCGTTTATGTGAAAAACTAAAAAGCGTGCTTCCACGATGCACACTCATAGGGCTCAGAGACAACATCGTAAGCACCAAACTCCTCAATCAACTTGAAATCCAAGGCGACCACATCAAAATCACCGGCGACGACGCCATCGTCGCCGTCAATGACTTCATGGATTCAAATCCACAAATCACCAGCCATTCAATCGGCGTAAACATCCGCACCGCCCGCTACGCCGGAATGGATCAACAACAAGCCAGTCACATCTCCAAGATGATCGCACAAGCCGCCGCCGATCTCAACATGCCTATCCAGCCCGTGCCCATATCTTGGCAGCAAGGCGGTAACGATCTCGATTCCATCTCAGACGCCATGGATGTCGATGACCACATCTTCAAAGAAGTCGCCAACCCGCTCGATCCGATCAGCGTCATCAAACTCACCGCCCGCTGCAAGGTTGTCTTTACCGGCAGTTATCACGCCGCTGTATTTGCACTCGCTCAGGGAATTCCTGTAATCGCCCTCTCGACCAGCGAGTATTACGATACAAAATTCCTCGGCCTACTCAACCAGTTCGGCAATATCGGACTCACCCTCGTTCGTCCAGCAGAAGTTCACACGCCACAAGAGGCTCGCTTGGTACTGACTCAGGCGATCGAAAACGCTCCACAAAATAAAGCAGCATTGATTGAACACGCAAAAACCCAATCCAATGCAAGCAAAGCTCTGTATCAAAGCCTTTGGGACGCGATTGACCAGACGATCCCGGCCACACACAGCAATACCCATTGAAAGCGTGTCACAAAAAAACACGACCATCAAAGGCCGTGTCGGTTGAGTTCATTCCACACTTATCCAGATGGCTTATCCAGATGACTAACGCTTCTCAATAGGCACATACGCCACATCATGAGGCCCAACATAATCCGTCGTAGGCCTAAACAAACGATTGTCCTCAAGCTGCTCAATCACATGCCCCGCCCAACCAGCAATCCTCGCAAGCACAAACATCGGCGTAAACAAATCAAGCTTCAAACCAATACAGTGATAAGTCGTCGCCGAATAAAAATCGACATTCGGGTAAATACCCTTGGCCGCGTATTCACGCTCCATCACAAGTTCGATCGCGTGCGACTTATTGTACAAGTCCATGTTCCCCGTATCCTCAGCAAGCTGCTTGGCCAAGGTCATCAGTTCACTGGCGCGAGGGTCCTTGGCCTTGTACACCCGGTGACCAAACCCCATGATCCGCTCCTTCTTCGCAATCATCCCCATCACATGCGCCTCAGCAGCATCCACAGACGGAATCTGATTGAGCATCTTCATCACGCCTTCATTGGCACCCCCATGCAATGGCCCGCGAAGCGAACCAACCGCCGCCGTAATCGCAGAATACACATCCGAAAGCGTCGAAATCACCACACGGGCGGCAAAGGTCGAGTTGTTCAACCCATGATCCGCATGCGTAATCATGCAAATGTCAAACGCCCGAATCATCGCATCCGTCGGCTTCTCACCATTGAGCATGTACAAGAAGTTGCCCGCAAAGTTCAACGACGGATCAGGATCAATAATCTCAAGTCCGCGCCGATGCCGATCAAACGCCGCCACGATCGCCGGAGCCGTCGCCAAGATCGCCAACGATTTCTCACGAGCCGCCTCGACCGAATTGTCATTTGGAGACGGATCATCCATTGCCATCGAGCTAATCATCGTCCGAATCACATGCATGGGTTCTGCATCAACAGGGCACGCCTTGATCCGTTCTTTGAGCGAATCGCACAATCCATACTGAGACCGCATACTCATCGAGAATGTTTTAAGTTCCTCAGCCGTCGGCAGCCGTTTGTTCCAAAGCAAGAACACCGTCTCACCAAATGAACTCTGCGACGCCAAATCGCCGATCGAAATCCCGACATATTCAAGAATCCCCTCTGTGCCATTGATAAACGACATCTCAGTCTGGGCGGCAATAACGCCCTCAAGACCCTTGGAGAAAGTGCTTTGCGCGGTGCTCATGTGGCATCCTTTCAAGTTCAAACAAATCGAGTAGCCTGTCCCTGTCGCCCGTCATAGTGACTTTGGCGCGGGTCCAGCGCGAATACAACTATAGGCCAGACAGGACTTCAACGATGCCAAAATCGCCTTCCCAGTGGTGTACCATCACCGATGCTCATCCCCCTGGGAACAAACCGACCACTGGCCCGCAAGACCCGCGTGGTTCCCGTCCTCATCGGGCTTAATCTCACCATTTTCGTGATCCAGATTCTCCTCCAATCCTCAGACCCAGACCTGGCCCGCAAACTCATGAACCTAGGCCATGTCTGGGGCCGAGACCTCACCCCCTGGGGCCCAGTCACCTCCGCATTCCTCCACGCCGACTTCTGGCACATCGCAGGCAACATGCTCGCACTCTTCGTCTTTGGCCCACAAGTCGAAGACCGATTCGGTCGCCTCGGATTCTCAATCTTCTATCTCGCCGGCGCAATAGGATCAGGACTCATCCACGCCGCCGTCTCAGACCACCCCGCCATCGGCGCCTCCGGCGCAATCGCAGCCGTCACCGGCGCCTTCCTCGTCCTCTTCCCAAACACCAAAATCAAATGCCTCTGGCTCCTCATCATCATCACCGTCATGCAGGTCCCCGCCTGGTGGCTCATAGGCCTCTGGATCGTCATCGACCTCTTCTCCCAAACCTTCCAAGTCCAAAACGGCACCGCCAACGCCGCCCACCTCGGCGGCTACGCCATCGGCATCTTCACCGCCCTCTTCCTCCTAGGCACAAAAATCCTCGCCCGCGAACCAAGCTACGACCTCTTCTCAATCATCAAACACAAAAACCGAAAACGCGCCTTCAAAGCCGCCACGAATTCAGCAACCTCCAAACCCTACAAATCCTCCCGCAAATTTACCAACAATCCAGCCGACAAAGAAGACCCCAAAACCACCGAACTCGCCGCCCGCCGGGCCGCCATCTCCGAGCGTCTCCACGAAGGCAATCTCGAAGACGCCGCCGCAAGATACCTCGCTATGGTCGAGTATTTCAACAACGACCGCTCCACAACAATGCACCGCGACGCCCAATACCAAATCGCCAACCACCTCTACGCCTCTGGCCAACGCAAAGAAGCCTTAGACGCCTACCAAGCACTCCTCATCGCCTACCCCAACGACAACGAACGCGACATCATCGCCATCATCCGCGCCCGCATCAACGCAAACGACCTCAACAACACAGAGGCCGCCCAAAGCATTCTCACAACACTCCTGAATAAAACAACAGACAACAGCATCAAAGCCCTCGCCCAATCCGAACTCGACGCCATCACTCTCAACACCCCCTAACCAAAGAGTCAGACTCCCCTTCATTCCCTTCATTCCCTTCATTTCCTTCATTTCCTTTAGACTCCCTTCAACTCCCTTCAACTCTCTTCAACTTCCTTTCAACTTCCTTTCAACTCCCTTCAACTCCCTTCAACTCTCTTCAACTTCCTTTCAACTCCCGTTCAAGTCCCCTTCAACTCCCCTTCAAACTCCCTTCAAGTTCTCCATCAAACTCCCTTCAAGTTCTCCATCAAACTCCCCTCCGGGCTCCCCTCTTGCCCCTCCCCCGTCCCGACGGGGGAGGTGTCCGCGCAGCGGACGGAG
>JAESRA010000018.1 GCA_016764895.1 Phycisphaerales bacterium
CCCCAGCCCAGCCCCCCCCTGAGCAATCCACACCGGCTCACAACGCCCAAAACGATACCCACGCCCAATCAACTCCTCAATAGACGCAAGCGCCATCCCCCCATCACCAGAAAGCACCGTCGCCATCGAATACGCCGAAGTCTCCACATCAAGCCCCAGCGTAATCATCTCATCAGGAGTCATCACCTGGGCCCGATCCCCAAGCCACATCACAAGCCCATGCACCCCCGGCGACAACCCAAACCCCGAAAGCCCAAGCGCCGCCTCCCCCATAGGCACAATACGATCAACAAGCTCAACACTCAGCACCACACGCGACGCAATCCTCGCCCACTCCTCATCCCCAGGCTCAAGATCAGATTTCGACCGAACCCACGCCCGCCCCTGCGCCATCGCCCCACGCCCAGCAAGCACAATACTCTCAACATCGGCATCTTCACGAACCACCTGCCCCCGCCCAATAACCAACCCATCAAGCCGAAGCGTCACCGACACACACGCAAGCGCAGGCAACCCCTCCAAACTCTCATCAGTCACCTCCCAACCCCGAACCCACCCATCAATAGTCTTGTACACATCCATCGCCCGCGCCGCATCAAGCTCCTGAGCAACTGCATGACCCGGTCCGAGAACCAAAAGACTCACCGCCACAACCATCGACCAAGCACGACCAAAGTTCCCCATCTTACCCACACCGCACGCCTGCCCCCGTCCGAGAACCGAAACTTGCACTTTCAAGGCCGATCTCTCTTCACTTGATTGCATTACCCTTGCACAAATCTGGGCTCGTGGTATTCTTTGATCAGACAACTGAAAAAAGGATTTACAAATGAACAACATCGAACTCATCTTTACTCTCAATGATCTCCGCAAGCGTGTCGCCATCCTCAGCCTCCTGTGCTTCGTTGCTCTCTGCTAGTACAACTTCACCCAAACCATCCGTAGCTGCCTCTCTGTGGGAAACAGGCACCACGCCCCGTCATTAGAATATATCCGCTACCAAGCACCTTTGGTTGCAATCCGATCCTGCTCCGCTGGGAACTCATTAAAAAAACACCCCGGTCCATCGCTGGCCGGGGTGTGTAGGTTTTGGACTTGACCCTTGCCGGGCCGCCTTTACAGGGTGATCTTGTCGGTACCCATCGAGCCATGCTCGTCCATACCGCCACGCGATGGGGCCGGTGAGCCGCCCATCCCGCCGCCGCCGCCATCAGACGAACCGCCGGATTCGCCCAAATCACCCGAGTCGCCCCACTGGGCACGCTTGAGTGATAGGCCGATCTTGCGATCGTCAATGTCTACGCGAAGAATCTTGACCTCAAGTTCCTCGTCAATAGCAACCACATCCTGCGGATTCTCGATCTTGTGATCGGCAAGCTCCGAAATATGCAGCAACCCTTCGAGGTCTTCTTCAAGCTCAACAAACACGCCAAAGTTGGTGATCTTGGTCACCTTACCCTTGACGACCATACCAGGCTGGTATGCCCCAGGAATCGCATCGACCCATGGGTCCTCGGTAAGCTGCTTGATACCAAGCGAGATCCGTTGCTTATCGCGATCAACCTCAAGCACCACACACTGAACCTCGTCGTTCTTGGAGTACAGCTCGTTGGGATGCGTCACCTTCTTGGTCCATGACATATCGCTGATATGCAGCAACCCGTCGATCCCAGGCTCGATCTCAACAAACGCGCCGTAGTTGGCAAGGTTGCGGATCGCGCCAGTCACGATAGTCCCCGGAGGGTACTTCTCAGAAACAAGTTCCCAAGGGTTCACTTCGACCTGCTTCATGCCAAGCGAGATTTCTTGTTTGTTCTTGTCAATATCAAGGACAACCACTTCGATCTCATCGCCCGGATTGACGATCTCCGATGGATGATTAACCCGGCGAGTCCATGACATCTCAGAGATATGCACGAGCCCTTCAATACCCTCATCCAAACGGATGAACGCGCCATACGACATAATGTTGACCACCTCGCCCTTGATGCGAGCACCAACAGGGAACTTGGCCTCAATCTCTTCCCAAGGCGAAGACTCAGTCTGCTTAAGACCAAGAGCAATCTTCTCTTTCTCATGATCGATATTAAGAACCTTCACCTCAATCTTATCATCAATGCGAAGCATCTCCGACGGGTGATTGATCCGGCCCCAGGACATATCCGTGATATGCAAAAGCCCATCAATGCCGCCCAAATCAACAAACGCACCAAAATCAGCGATGTTCTTAACCGTACCCTTGACGATCTGGCCTTCTTCGAGGGTCGACATCAAACGACGCTTGGCCTCTGAACGCTCAGTCTCAACAAGACGACGACGCGAAATCACAATGTTGCGACGCTCGGTATCAATCTTAAGAATCTCGGCACGGATCTTCCGTCCAACAAACTCATCAAGATTATGAGGCCGACGGATATCCACCTGCGAAGCAGGCAAGAACACAGGCACGCCAATATCAACAAGCAACCCGCCCTTGATCTTCCGCAGAACCAATCCCTCAACAACATCTTCCTCTTTAGTCGTATCAACAATCCGCTGCCAAGCAATCTGGCGATCAGCCTTCCGCTTAGACAACTCAATAATGCCTTCAGCGTTCTCGATTGATTCGAGAAGCACATCAACCTCATCGCCGATCTTCAGCGAAGGCATATCTTCAAACTCTTCGCGAGCAATCAAACCCTCACTCTTAAGACCGACATCAACAACAACATCATCGCCGGCAAAACCGATGACGGTCCCCTTGATGAGTTTGCCCGAAGTCAAGTCCCGAGCCTGGTCCGACAGAATCGAATCCATCTGGGCTTCGGTTCCGGTCACATCGCCGAAAGCCTCGCCCAAAAGTGCCATCGTTTCATCATCGTTAATACCGAGTGAAGCGATTAGAATCTCATCGATCATATTGTGTAATTCCTTCCCTGCCCGAAGAACGGACAGATCGACCGTGGTCTGAGATTGTTGGCCCAACAATCCCGTCCTCGATCACCACCAAACCCTCATCAATTACGAGGAACGCCCGGCGGGTGTTTCCAATGGAAACGCTTAGGGTTCAGTTGTCACTCAAACAGACCATCCATCTGAGCGCACAGGCCAAATACGCACCCTCTGGATTCAGAGTCAGGTGCGGGAAGAAAGGATAGAGCCCTCACACCACACAGAAAACCTGCCAGGGCATAGTTTTAGACAAATTAGACACTTCCCTCCACATCCTCCCAAATCAAACCATGATCCATCAGAACCACCACTTAAATTTCTATTTAAGATTCACCCACCAATGCAACAAAATATAGGGCTCACAACCCCTCAGCAGGGGTATCATCCCACCCCGGCGGCTTGCGTTCACAGCCGCCCGATGACGATGGGCAGCTCGTCACTGGATCTGTGCGACCGGGATGCTGCAACAATCAGGCGTACAACGCCCGCCCGGATGACACCGGACGCATGACTGGATGCACAAAACCATGACTGCAACAGCAACAGAACTCCCCCGCGGATCGGTCACCGATGAACTCGGATTCCCAGATGACCCCAACAACCTCTACACCCAAACCGTCAATACGATGCTCATCGCCGCAAATGCGGTCAACCTCAAACACCGCACACGCATCATCCTCGCTCAACCAAAAAATGAAATCATGGTCCACTTCCCAGTCAAAATGGACGACGGACACCACAAACTCTTCAAAGGCTACCGAATCCAACACAACAACGCCTGCGGCCCATACAAAGGCGGCTTCCGCTTCCACCCAAATGTTCACCTCGATGATGTCAAATCACTCGCACTCCTCATGACCATGAAATGTGCCGTCGTCCGAATCCCATTCGGTGGCGGCAAAGGAGGCGTCAATGTCGACACCCGCAACCTCTCCCACGGCGAACTCCAAAGACTCACCAGACGATACTGCAGCGCAATCATGGACCAAATCGGACCAGATGTCGACATCCCAGCACCAGATGTCGGCACCTCCGCAGAAATCATGGCATGGTTCGCAGACACCTTCATGATGTCCTCCTCACATCAACACCACGACGCACTCCGCGTCGTCACCGGAAAACCCATCGAATTCGGCGGCTCCGAAGGACGACTCAAAGCAACAGGACAAGGCGTCGCAGACACACTCGCAGAAATGCTCCCAGGAATCGGCATCGCCGTCAAAGGCATGAAAGTCTCCCTCCTCGGATTCGGTAATGTCAACGGCTGGGCCGGCCAAATCCTCCAAGACATGGGCGCAACCATCGTCGCCGTCATGGACCACACCGGTGCCCTCCGAAACGACAAAGGCATCGACTGCAAAGCACTCTACGAACACAACATGAAAACCGGAGGCATCGGCGGCTTCCAAGGCGATGCGGATGAAATCGGCGAAGAAGATTTCTACCGCACAACCGTCGATGTCTTCATCCCCGGCGCACTCGAACAAATGATCAAAGAAAAAGAAGCAGGCTGGCTCGACTGCAAAGTCATGGCAGAAGCCGCAAACGCACCATGCGACCCCTCCGGCGAACGCAAACTCGACGAAAAGGGTGTCGAAGTCATCCCCGCAATCCTCGCAAACGCCGGCGGCGTCACCGTCTCCTACTTCGAATGGGTCCAAAACAAAAACGCAGTCACCTGGTCCGCAGAACAGGTCGACCGCGAACTCAACCGCCACATGGTCGTCGCCGCACAGCGAACACTCGCAAGACGCAACGAACTCAAATGCTCCCTCCGCACCGCCGCCTTCGCCTCAGCCCTCGACCACATCGGCGATGTCTACAAAGTCCGCGGCATCTTCCCCTAAACCCCCCAAAGTTGAACACCACAAAGTTGAACACCACAAAGTTGAACACGCTCCTAGGAGCGTGTTTTTTTATACTTGCTTCCAATCGATTCTTTACCATTCGCCGCCGGGTGCCACTGCTTGACCGTCTTCGGCAAGCAGTGTCTTAGACAATGGACAATGCAACATGCTGCCTCACCCCGCTCTCGTCTTTATCCTTCGCTCCCCGCCGGCTGCGAATACCGCCTCAACAACTCCACAATCCTCGGCTGCTGACGCTCAAGCCGCAGCGACCGACGCATCGCATCAACTGCACGCTCTCGCGCACTCCCATCAGTCTTCCCATTCCAAAGATAGTTATTAAGCTCACACACCGCAATCCCGTTAAGTCCTGCATAATGATTCGGATCCATATCCACCGATGAGTTAAACGCCGACAGCGCATCCTCATACCGGCGCAACCGGAAATACCCCGACCCAAGCCGTTCATACGCAATCGTGCCCGGCTCAATCAACACCAACTGCTCAAGAGCCCCCACCATCTCCGCATACCGCTGCAATTGATTGAGCGAATCAGCAAGATTCAAAAGCAACCCAGTCCCCGGCGTCTCGAGCATATCAGCCGCCTGCTGATACTCAACAATCGCCTCCTCATGCTGATCCATCGCCGCATACACATTCCCCAAATGCATCCGCGCCCGCCCATTGGGAGGATCCGCCCGCACCGCACGCTGCGCATACGGAACAGCCTGCTCGGCGTGCCCGCTCTCAAGATGCACAATCGACAACCCAAGATTCGCATCAAACGCGCTGGGCCGAATCGACAACGCACGAAGATACGCACGCTTAGATTCTTCAAGTGAACCAAGCTTATGAAGCACACTCGCATGTCGATATTGAGCCATGTAGTTGCGTGGCTCATTGCGAACCGCCGCCGCATACTTCCGCTCGGCCTGCTCAAACTGACCAAGCTCAACATAAATATCACCAGACTCAATATACGCCCGCGTAAACCGAGGGTTATACGCAATCGCCCGCTCAAGCTCCCGAAGCGCCGCCTCAAGATTCCCACCAGACTGCAACTCCACCGCACGAGCAAGACTCCGCTCTTCGCGTGTCCGTGGCAAAGACAAATCAATCATCGGCTCCGAACCCCGCGGCGCAACATCCGTCCCACCATCAACATTCCTAGAACGCTCGTCAATAATCTCCATCACCGCCTGATCCAGCGATTCAGGTTCATCAGCACCCTGAGCCGCAAGTTCCTCATCTGTGAGAGGACGCTGCTCCTGGGTCCATTCCGATTGCGTCGGCTGCGTCACCACCGGCTGCGATTCCTCAGCCGCCTGTCTAGATTGCATCGACTCAAGCTGCCGCGCCTCACGCTCGGCCGCCTTACTCGCCCGGTGTTTCTGCACAGCCTTACAACCCCCAGCACTGCTCAACAACATCGCCGATGAAATCGCGATACCAAAGGTCAAAGTTCTCGAAAAGTTGTAATCAGTTCTGTGCATCATAACCAATCCTATTCACTCTATGACCCGCATACACTCGCCAAAGGAGTTCTGCCGTGCATTCATCAACTCAAATCAAACCCCTCGATTCCCGCATCGCCCTCATCACCGGCGCCTCCGCAGGCATCGGACGCCAGTGCGCCCACCATCTTGCCTCAATGGGCGCAAAGCTCATCCTCAACGCCCGCCGCCAGCAAAATCTCATCAAACTCACCCAAGAACTCAACGAAAACTACCCAACAAACGACAACTCCCCCCGATCCACCTTCATAGCAGGCGACGCCGCCAATCAATCCACCATCGACAAAATGATGGCCGCCACCGCACAACTCTTCAATGAGTCCCTCCTCACACCCCCAATCCCCGACATCATCATCGTCAACGCAGGCCGAGGACTCAACGGCTCCGTCATGACCTCCGACACCAACCAATGGGAAGAAATGGTCCGCACAAACCTCCTCGGCGCAGCCCGCCTCATCAGAACAGCCGGAATCGCACTCCAAAAACTCCAAGAATCCCGAAACTGGCCAGAAAAACCCGCAGACCTCGTCATCCTCGGCTCCACCGTCGGACGACACATCTCACCCTTCTCCTCAATGTACGGCTCAACAAAATTCGCCGTCAACTCACTCGCCGAAGCCGCCCGCAGAGAACTCGGCCCCAAAGGCGTAAGAGTCTCCCTCATCGAACCAGGAATCGTCAAATCAGAGTTCCAACAAGTGGCCGGTTATGACGAAGACAACTTCGGCGACCTCATGGACACCATCTCCCCAGTCCTCTCCCCAATGGACATCGCCCGCACCATCGCCTTCATCATCTCCCAACCCCCAGGCATGCACATCTCCGATGTCGTCATCCGCTCCACCCGACAAGAATACCCATAACACTCACTCCCGGATGCACGGGTGCACGGATGCACGGGTGCACGAATGCACGGGTGCACGAATGCACGGGTGCCACTGCTTGACCGTCTTCGGCAAGCAGTGTCTTAGGTAGCCCTTGAATGTACGAAGACACGCCTTGCCCAAGACGGTCAAGGCGTGGCACCCATCCATACACCCTGTCCAGTCTACCATCCAAACCTCTATGTCCCCCGAACAACTCCATCGCAAGCAGGGCTACATGTACGCCGCCGGCGCCTTCGGCTGGTGGGCCGTCGTCGTCCCGTCCTACTTCCGACTCCTCTCCCAGCACGGCGCCGCACCGCTCGAAATCCTTTCCCAGCGTGTCATCTTCGGGCTCCCGCTCCTCATCATCATTCTTGTGCTCGCTCATAAACTCCCCGACCTCTACCGCGCATGCACCACATGGAAATCACTCCGCATCCTGCTCCCATCAACCATCCTCATCGGGATCAACTGGTACTTCTTCATCTACTCCGTCAGCACAGGCCGCCTCAACCACGCCTCGCTGGGCTACTACATCAACCCCCTCTTCTCGATTCTGCTCGGCTGTCTTTTCCTCGGCGAAACACTCACCAAACTCCAAAAAATCGCCATCGCCATCGCGGGGTGTGCCGTGGTCATGATGACCGTCGCCGAACTCCAATCCGGCGGCGGCTGGCCGTGGATCGCCGTCCTCCTCCCCGCCAGCTTCGGGCTCTACGGGCTCCTCCGAAAAAAAGCAGATGTCTCCGGCACCGTCGGCATCTCCTTCGAGATGATCGTCCTACTCCCATTCTGCGTCGCCCTCATGATCTGGATCACCAAATCAGACACCGGAATCTTCTTCGCAGAGACCACCGTGCCGTGGATCTCATGGATCATGTTTCTCGGCGGGATCGTCACCATCGTCCCGCTCATCTGCTTCACCAACGCCGTCCGATTGCTGCCATTGTCAACCGTCGGCCTATTACAGTTCAGCGCCCCGACCGGACAACTGATCCTGTCCGTCGTATTCTTCGGCGAAACATACACCCCGCTCAAAGCCGCGGCGTTCCTACTCATCTGGATCGCCATCGGCGTATTCATCCGCGACCTGGTCGTCACCCACCGAGAAAAACAGGCGTGCATGGATACCGAGATGCTGGAATAGATTTCGCGATGCGGACTACTTGATGAACTGGTACCGCGTCGTTGGCCAATCGATCATGTCGTAGACCTTGAGCGATTTGAGCTTCGGCTTCCATTTGTTGACGAATCTGATGTGCTGCGAATGGGCGACGTAGGTCCGCAGATCCTGCTCAGAGTTGAATCCGA
>JAESRA010000177.1 GCA_016764895.1 Phycisphaerales bacterium
CGTCAAACAAGTCATGGGCCTCCTCATGCTCGCCGCCGCCGCCTACTTCCTAGGCACCACCATGATCTCCATCGCCTCAGGACAAGGATGGAACACCCCCTGGTGGTTCAAATCCATCCACTGGTGGGTCATCGCTATTCTCGGATTGAGTGCCGGAGGCCTCCTCCTCGTCCGCACCATCATGATCTCAAAAAAGATCGCCCCTCGAATAGTCTTCAGCATCATCGGAATCTTCGTTGCCACCAGCGGCATCGCCGTGGCCGCCAACCAAACCAGCCACCAATACCACTACTTCTGGCAGCCCTATTCCCAAACAGCCCTCGATGAAGCCTTGAACTCAGGCAAGGTCGTCGTCCTCGACTTCACCGCCGAATGGTGCCTCAACTGCAAAGCCCTCGAAGCCACCATTCTGGCCCGCGACCCCGTCAAACCCTTACTACTCAGCCCCAATGTCGTCCCCATGGTCGCCGATCTCACCGCCATGTCCGCCCCAGGCTGGCAAAAACTCCGAGACCTAGGACAAACCGGAATCCCCTTACTAGCAGTCTACGAACCAGGCAATCCAAACCCCATCTGGCTCTCCAACGCCTACTCCTCCAAACAAGTCATCGAGGCCATCAAGCGCGCCCAAGGCCAATAACCCACCCCCCCCAACCCCCAAAACACGCCCCAAAGCCCAAATTTCCACTCCAATCACACCACTTGTCATGTTGATTCAAAAACAGATTGACCAACGCCACTTTATGGTCTATTTTTACCCTTGCTGGCCCGATGATTGTCTAGTCAGCGACAACCAAAGCGCGGGTGTAGCTCAGTGGTAGAGCGTCACGTTGCCAACGTGAATGTCGACAGTTCAAATCTGTTCACCCGCTTTCAAAAAAACGCCCGACTCATCAGAGTCGGGCGTTTTTGCGTTTTGAAGTAATCATGTGCTTTGGAGTGAACAGTTGTTCAGCGAAATCATCTCTCGGCCAATCATACATATCAACACCTTGGGCGAGACCCAACCCCCCAAAAAACCAGCCTTTCCAGCCAGCCCAAGCCACAAGAATAGATTTCCAATATTTTTGTTTTCACGAATTGCCCTTGCCGCATCGCAACGGGCGATTTTGATGCACCGGCTCTGCGTTTCCAATTTTCGGATTGATTTATCCTCAGGCAGGAATATATACTCAATGGCAATAAGAGTACAAGAATGTCCAGAAATGAAAATCGGCACCGAAATCAACACCATATGACCAACCTACACGATCAATCCAACACCAATTCTACACAAAACACTGACCCATACAAATGGAAATCAATTGGCCTATTGGTCATGATAATCATTACGCTCCCCATCATTATCGGCATTGTCGTCATCGCAGGCCCTCCAAATGCAGACCGGGTAGCCCATTCCGCTGTAGCATTTTCAGGCTCTCCCGCCCATCAACTCTCACCAGGCCAAACCGTCTACATGAACGCCTGCAAAGTCTGCCACGGAGACAAAGCCCAAGGCGTCCCAGGGCTCGGCAAGCCCCTCGTCAACAACGGCTACATCCAAGACAGCGATGACGCAGAACTCTTCAACAACATCGCCGAAGGACGCCTCCCAGACCACCCACTCAACACCACAGGCATCATGATGCCCGCCCGCGGAGCACAAAACATCACCGACCAGCAGGTCAACGATGTCATGGACTACCTCCGCACGATCCAAGACCCCGCCGCCCCAAGAACCAGCATGGACGACTGGGTCATCGAACGAACCGCACCAGCAGTCACCTTCGACGGCCCAGGACGCAACCTGTATGTATCCCTCTGCTCATCATGCCATGGCCCAAACGGTGAAGGCATGGAAGGGCTCGGAAAAGGATTCATAGATAGCCAGTTCGTCAAAGACTCAACAGACAAAGAAATCATCACGCTCGTCAAAATGGGACGCCCGATCTGGGATCCCGCCAACACCACAGGCATCGACATGCCTCCAAAGGGCGGAAACCCCGCGATGTCCGACGAAGACCTCGACAACATCATCACTTATATGCGTGCAATCAACACCCTTGATTGAACGGCTCCGATCGCCATAACGCTGTGGCGATCATTTGAATCAAACACCAAGTCATTCATAATCCAGCAGGAAAGGAAATACAATGACACTTTCAAGATTGGGATCCAAGCTGATCCTCACGGCCGGGGCTATTTCGCTCGGCATGGCATCAACGACCATGGCGCAGTCCATGAGCGATGTACAAAAAATCGCCAAAGAACGCGGCCTGACCACACAAGACCTCGTCGCCGCGGCCATGACCTACACCCCGACAGGCATGCATGACGAATATGTCATCATGTCCTCAGGCGGTCACTCCGGGCAGGTCTTCGTCATCGGCGTGCCATCAATGCGCCTGCTCAAGTCCATCGCGGTCTTCACCCCAGAACCATGGCAAGGCTACGGCTACGGCGTCGGTAATGACATTCTTGATGCAGGAAATGTTCAAGGAAAAGAAAACCGTTGGGGTGACACCCACCATCCAGCACTCTCCGAAACCAACGGCGACTATGACGGCGAGTGGCTCTTCGTCAACGACAAGTCCAACGCACGCATGGCCGTGATCGACCTGCGTGACTTTGAAACCAAACAAATCGTCAAAAATCCACTCTTCATCAACGATCACGGCGGTGCATTCGTCACCCCGAACACCGACTATGTCTTCGAAACCGCACAGTACAATGTGCCTTGGGGTGCTGATTACGCCCCGATGAGCGAGTACAAAGAAGAGTTCCGCGGTGCCGTCACCATGTGGAAATTTGATCGCAAGAAGGGACGCCTTGATGTTGATAAATCATTCTCCATCGAACTCCCACCATACTGGCAGGACATCGCCGACTGTGGCAAACTCGAAAGCGATGGCTACTTCTTCCTCAACTCGATCAACACCGAACTCGCCACCGGCGGCTTTGGTGTCGAAGGCATGAAGGCCCCTCCTTTCGAGGCCGGCGTCAGCATGAACGCCACCGACTACCTCCACATTATCAACTGGAAAAAAGCAGAAAAAGTCTTCCAAGCCGGTAAAACAAGCACCATCAAAGGCATGGAAGTCATCTTGCTCAAAACAGCGATCGCAGAAGGCCTGCTCCACCTGACCCCAGAACCACGCAGCCCCCACGGCGTCGATGTGACCCCAAAGGGTGACTTCATCGTGGTATCAGGCAAACTCGATCCACATGTCACCATCTACTCATTCGCCAAAATCAAAGCGGCCATCGCCAACAAAACCTACTCAGGTCATGACGATTTCGGCGTCCCTGTCCTCGACTTTGATAGCGTCATGGAAGCACAAGTTGAAGTCGGCCTAGGCCCACTACACACCCAGTTCGGCCCCGACGGCTACGCCTACACCTCACTCTTCCTCGATTCAGCAGTCGCCCGCTGGACCCTCGGCGGCGTGTACGGAAATCTGAACGCAGAGCCAGATTGGACACTCGTCACCAAGACTCCTGTCCACTACAACATCGGTCACCTCGGTGCAGCAGAAGGCGACACCGTCAGTCCTGACGGCAAGTACCTCGTTGCATTCAACAAATGGGCAGTCGATCGCTTCATTGGCGTCGGCCCATTGCTCCCACAAAACTTCCAGCTCCTGGACATCTCCAAGCCAGGCACCCATATGCCCGTCATCTACGACATGCCACTGGGCATCGGCGAGCCACACTACGCGCAAATCATCAAGGCCGACAAACTCAACCCATGGTCGGTCTACCCAGAAGTCGGTTGGGATCCACACACCCAGTCGGTTGATCCTTGGGCACCGCGTGCAAAAATGGAACGCGTCGAACGCAAGGGTGAACGCGAAATCGAGGTCTTCATGACCGCGGTTCGAAGCCGCTTTACTCCAGAGCATGTCACCGTCAAGCAAGGCGACACCGTCAAATGGCGCATCACCAACACCGAACGCGCTGTAGACGCAACCCACGGCTTCTCGATCCCAGTATACAACATCACACTGAGTCTTGAACCAGGCGAAACCGCCACCGTCGAGTTCGTTGCAGATGTCGCGGGCACCTTCCCGTTCTACTGTACCGAATTCTGCTCAGCACTCCACCTGGAGATGATGGGCTACCTCATGGTCGAGCCACGCGAATAAGCTCTGTTCTCTCTTCAGAGATATACATGCCGCGGCGTGCTACCGCGCGTCGCGGCGTATTGACAGCAGGCGTCCCAGCAGGACATGCCCATCACCTCAGGAGAATCACGGATGACATTCATCGACCACATCGTCGGCCCACGCGTGGATCAGGACGATCTCAAGAAAAATAGCCTGAAGTACGGGGCGCCGGGGTTCTTGTTGCTCATCGCTCGCGTGCTGATTTTGGTGGCACTCTTTGTTCCGTTCTGGAGTATGGAACTCGTCGCCCCGCAGTATCCAGAGAACCTTCATCTCATCGCCTATGTGAACAACTTAGCGGGCGATGTCGCCGAGATCAACAGTTTGAACCATTACATCGGAATGCGTCCGCTCGAAGAAGCCGCCCAGATCGAGCGGGAATTCGGGGTCTACTTCTTGATTCTGTTTGTCATCATGCTTGAACTTGCCAGTTGGATCCACAGCCGGTGGGCGGTGGTTCTGATTCTCCCCATCATCACATTCCCTGCGGTCTTCCTGATCGACTTGTATTTATGGATGAGCCACTTCGGAATGAATCTTGATCCTGACGCCCCGCTTTCAAACTCCATCGAGCCCTTTGTACCGCCGATTCTGGGCAGCGGGTTCATCGGCCAATTCGAAACCATCGCCAGGGCAGGCCCAGGGCTGATCTTGGCCACCATCGCTTCTGGCGTGGTTATCATTGCGTTGTTCTTCCACTGGCGCGCATACGCGCCATTGGTCAAAGCCCAGAAAGCCGAAAAGAAAGCAGCAAAGCAGGCCGCAGCTTAACCATGTTCAGACTCCAATTCATCGCGAGCTTGTGTGTACTCCTTGCCGTGGTATTTGGCGTCCAAGCCCAAGAATCGCATCAAAGCCCCCGTCAATCAACCGACGAAATCGCCAAACTCATCGAACTCGCCGAACCAGGCTCAACCATTGTCGTGCCCGCCGGGTTCTACGAAGGCAATCTACAAATCAACAAGCCCATCGTCCTCGACGGCCAAAACCTCGTCACCATCGACGCGCTCGGCAAAGGCTCAGTCATTGAAATCATGGTGGGCGATGTCACACTCCGCGGATTCACGATCCGCGGGTCAGGCTTAACGATCGATCAAGAACCCGCAGGCGTCCGAGCTGTCGCAGGACCAGTCATCATCGAAAATAACCATTTCGAAGATGTCTACTTCGGAATCGATCTCCGCCCAGCCGCAGACTCTGTCATCCGCAACAACACCGTCATCGGAATGAAACACAAACTCGGAAGACGCGGCGACGGCATCCGCCTCTGGTGGAGCCCCAACAGCATCATCGAAGACAACACCATCGACGCCGTCCGCGACATGGTCTTCTGGTACTCCGAAGACCTCTCAGTCGCCCGAAACCGAGTCACCAACTCACGCTACGGCCTGCACTTCATGTACTCCCACAACACCATCCTCGCCGACAACGAACTCATCGAAAACTCCGTCGGCATCTACCTAATGTACTCCAACAACATCACCCTCATCGGAAACTCCATCATCAACAACCGAGGCTCCAGCGGCTACGGCATCGGACTCAAAGACTGCGACGCCATCACCATCAAAAACAACGCACTACTCGCCAACCGCGTAGGCATGTATATAGACAACTCACCCTCATCAATAGATTCATGGGGCATCATCACCGGAAACAAAATCGCCTTCAACGAAATAGGCCTCCTCTCCACACCCATCACACACGACAATGTCATCACCAACAACGCATTCGTAGAAAACGAAGAACAAGTCACAGTCCACGGCCGAGGACAACTCATGCTCAACGACTTCTCCAAAGACGGCATCGGAAACTTCTGGTCCAGCTACTCCGGATTCGACAAAGACAACGACGGCGTCGGCGACTTCCCACACGAACCACGCAGCCTCTTCCGATCCCTCCTCGCCCGCCAACCAAACCTCCGAATCTTCCTCCACAGCCCAGCCCAACAAGCCATCGAACTCACAGCACGCGCATTCCCAGAACTCAGCCCAGAACCCATCTTCATCGACGCCTCCCCCCTCACCAGGCCCCCAACACTCGATCTATTTGTCAGCACACAGACACAATCACGCTTCCCTATGATTGTATTCTCAGTCGGTTTGCTCGCAATCTCATGCTTCGGCGGGTGGCTAGTGGCTCGTCAGAAACCATTACCAAAAATCACAGATACTGACCCATCACAAAGGGCCTTCGTATGATCAACGCATCACATGTCACCAAAAAATTCGGAAGCGTCATCGCCGTCGACGACCTCTCCTTCACCCTCGACAAAGGCGAATCCATCGCCCTCTGGGGAAGCAACGGTGCAGGGAAAACCACACTCATCCGATCAGTCCTCGGCATCTTCCCCTCCACAGGAACCGTCTCCATCCATGGCATTAATGTCCGATCACAAGGAAAAAAAGCCCGCTCCTTCGTCGGCTATGTCCCCCAAGAACTCGCCTTCCACGACGACGCAAAACTCGGTTCCTCCATCATGTTCTTTGCCAATCTTCGTAAGGTCAACAGCAAAGGCGCCGCCATCGCACTGGCCAAAGTCGGCCTGCAAGGCCACGAGAAAAAACGCCTCCGCGACCTCTCAGGCGGCATGAAACAACGCCTCGCCCTCGCCATCGCCCTCATCGCAGATCCACCAATCATCGTCCTCGACGAACCAACATCAAACCTCGACGCCTCAGGCCGAGGCGAAGTCATCGACACACTCTGCCAACTCCGCGACGATGGCAAAACACTCCTCTTCGCTTCCCACCGTCCAGACGAAGTCCTCTCACTCGCCGGCCGCGTCCTGGTCATGGAAAAAGGCAAACTCATCAAAGATGTCACCCCCCAAGAACTCTGGCCAACCGAATCACGCATCCAAACCATGCGCCTGTACCTAAGCATGGGCACCGAAGAATCAGCCGCGACTGTCCTCAGAGAGGCAGGCCACGCCGTCAACCTCAACGGCCAAGGCCTCTGCGTCTCAGTACCAAGAAACCGAAAAGCAGAACCAGTCTCCGTACTCGCCAGAGCAGAAATCGAAGTCCGAGACTTCGAAATCCTCGATGAAGTTCAGGAGGATTCCAAATGACCACACTTCCAATCAAAACATCGCCCCAACCCGCCGCAATCGGTACGCACCTATCAAAAGTCTCCAGCGTCATCGCCTTTGCACGCCGCGAATTCCGCGACGCAGTTTCGAGCCGTTGGTTCATCCTCTACACCGTCGCCTTCACAGTCCTAGCCGTCGCCGTCTCCTTCATGTCACTCGCCGGCTCAGGCTCCCACGGCTTCGCCGGTTTCGGACGAACCACCGCAGGCCTCCTCAACCTCATCATGCTCGTCGTCCCACTCATGGCACTCATCGCCGGAGCAGGATCAATCGCCGGAGAACGCGAACGCGGCACCCTCCTCTACCTCCTCGCCCAACCCATCTCAAGAACCGAACTCCTCCTAGGAAAATACATCGGCCTAGCAATCGCACTCTGCTGCTCAATGTGCATCGGCTTCGGACTCAGCGCAGGTGTCCTCGCCTGGCGAGTCGGAGGCGTAGGAATCAGCGCGTTCGTCATGCTCGTCCTCTTTACCTGCCTCCTTGCACTGGCAATGCTCTCAGTCGGAATGCTCCTCTCAGTCTTGTCTCGCCGCAGCGGCGTCGCAACCGGGCTCGGACTCTTCGCATGGCTGATCCTTGTCTTCCTCAGCGACCTAGGACTCATGGCCGGGACCATCCTCTTCAAACTCCGCGTGCAAGAGGTCTTCGCCATCGGCGTCATGAACCCGCTCCAAGCATTCAAAATGGCCGTCATCGTCAACATGAACGCCTCGCTCGATGTCCTAGGACCCGTCGGCATGTACGCCTCCCAAACCTTCGGCGGAATGCTCCCCTGGATCCTCGCACTCGTCCTGGGCACCTGGACAATCGTCCCGCTCGCCATCGCGGTACTCATCTTCTCCAAGCGAGGCTCCGTATGATTCTCACACGCTCAATCAGTCTTGGAAGTATTCTGGCAGCGATGACACTGCCCGGTTGCGGGGTAGATTCTGACGCAGGCCCACCAAACATCCGCTACGGCGACTCCCTCTGCATCGAATGCGGCATGATCATCTCCGATGAACGCTTCGCCACCGCCACCATCATCATCGGCGACCGCGGAAACGAACCCATGACCTTCGACGACTTCAACTGCCAAATGATCTTCGAATCAAAACACACCGATCTCACCATCGTCGACCGCTGGAGCCACGACCACACCTCATCAGAGTGGATATCAATGGCCGACGCATGGTTCGTCAAATCAGACCAACTCCGCACCCCAATGGCCTCCCACATCGCCTCATTCACAACCAAACCACAAGCCGAAACCTTCGCCACCCCAATCCAAGGCCAAGTCCTGGATTTCAAAACACTCTGGCCAATCCAATAATCTCCAGTCGCCACAAAAAAACCACCCGTTCGCAGGTGGCTTCGTTTGCTAAAATGAAAACAATCCCTCAAATACCCACAGCCTTACTATTCTTGGCCATCGACACTTTCAGAGCCGCCGCCTGACGCTCGGCACTCAACTTGGCAACCGCGTCCATCTTGTTGGCGGCATCATCAGGAATCACCCGAGCATTCGCCTCAGCAAGCTCGGCCTTGGCCTCACTCTCAATAATCTCCTCAGCAGCAACCGCACGCTCAGCAAGGATAATCAACTCATTATCCGCCATCTTGAGGAACCCGCCATCAATAAAATATTCCCGCGACCCACTACCCGCATTGCTCGGAAAATCCAAGCGAAGCTTGCCAAGCCCAAGCTGGGCAACCAATGGCGAAGTCCCATGCTGGCACCCCATCAATCCGTCATGCAAAGGGACCGAAGCATACACAACTTCCTCGTTGAGAAGTTCTTGAGTAGGTGTCACAAGTCGGCAAGTAATCAGGTTGGCCACAGCAGTTTCCTTGGTTCAGGTCATCAGGATCAGGTGCCAATCATAGCCACCTACACCCCCCATACCAACAATTCAGCACGACTACAACGCTCAGGAATCGCCCATTTTCGACTCAAACCCCTTCCAGCGTGTTCCTCCCCCATCCTAATATCTCCGCACCACGCCTACGCATAAACCTACGCATAAACTCGCCCGTGAACCGGAAATCCATCACCATCCTTCTCCTCCTGACCCTCGCACTCGCCATCATCGCCGCCCTCCGCCTCATCGCAGGAACCAGCCTCCAGCAGTGGGGGTTGCCCGAAGATTCAACCATCCAATCCCTCCGCATCCACCGAATCTGGACTGCCATCATCGTCGGCTCAACCCTCGGCATCGCAGGCACACTCCTCCAATCACTCCTCAGAAACCCCCTCGCCGCCCCAGACCTCATGGGCCTCTCCGCCGGCGCCGGATTCGCCGTCACCCTCACCATCTTCATCACCGGCGCATCCCTCTCCGTAGGCGGCGCATCAATCCCCGCCCTCATCGGAGCCATCACCGTCCTAGCCCTCGTCTACACCCTCTCACAACGCAAAGGCATCATCGACCCCGTCACCATGATCCTCATAGGCGTCATCACCTCCGTCATCCTCGGCGCCGCAACCATGCTCGTCGCCTCCCAAATGCCCGACCGAGGCTTCGGCACCAGCCGCTGGATGATGGGCAATCTCCGCCAAGACCTCACCAACACCCACCTCACCATCGCATCCATCATCGCCACATTCGTCCTCGCCATCACCCTCACCCAATCAACCTCATACGACGCCGGCGCCCTCCCCATCGACGAAGCCAAAAGCGTCGGCCTCAACATCAGCCGCACAAGAATCACCCAACTCCTCGGCGCAGGAATCCTCACCACCATCTCCATCATCCTCGCAGGCCCCATCGGCTTCGTAGGACTCGTCAGCCCCCACATCGTCCGCACCCTCATAGGCCCAAGACACAAAGCCCTCCTCATCGGCTCCGCAATCACCGGCGCAACAATGGTCCTCGGCGCCGACCTCATCACCCGAATCATCCAAACCAGCGCCGGCCGAATCCCCATCGGCGTCCTCACCGCCCTCATCGGAGGCCCCCTCTTCCTAACCCTCCTCCTCAAACAAAGAACATCACAATCCGACTACTAACAAACAATGACGGGTGCCCCGACTCGCATTCTTATGCGCAGTCGGGTCTTTTCTGGGTGCCACTGCTTGACCGTCTTCGGCAAGCAGTGTCTTACTCTTTTCTCCTCGTGGGAGTGTTCTCAAACAGATACAAACGCGAGCGGGAGGCATCCACGGCAATAGCATGGCGCGTGCTGGGGGCAAGTTGCA
>JAESRA010000019.1 GCA_016764895.1 Phycisphaerales bacterium
TCCGCATCCTCCCCTTCTAAACCCTTGGGAAGCTCACCAATCCCTTCGATCTTCTTATGCTGATGCTCTATAATCCAAGGCCCATACCGCCACACCATCCCCGCCTCACACAACAACCGAAGCGTCTTATCACACTCCACCTTCAACGACGCCTGATCCAAATCTGGATCCGTCGCTGGCTCCAAATCAAAGCAATCACAATACGCCTTATGCCACGCCGTCAAATCCCCCCCAAACTCCTTGGCCGAGTGCTTCGGTAGCTTGCTCTTTGCAGGCGCCTTTACAACAACCACCGGCGCATGGTTGGCCCCAATCGGAAGCTCCACATCACACCGATCCGCAATCGCCACCGTATTGTCCAACGACTCAATCCCCGCTTGGCCGATCTCTTCGTTGTTGTACTCCGCCGATTCAAAGATCGCCCGCATCTCAGCCGCCGATTTGATATACAACTCCGCCGGATACCGCATCCGATCCGGGTCATTCTTAAACTTCCCCGTCGAGATACAAATCAGCGTGTCATGGGCATCATGATCCTCTTCCAACAAAAAGTGCGAGTCATTGTCACACACCAACGGAATATCCATCTCCCGCGCCAGCTTAATCACATGCGGATTGATCGAGTTCTGCAACCCAATATGGTGTTGCAACTCCAAATAAAACCCCGGGCCTTTATCTGTGCCTTTAAAAGTATCCCGGTGCCACGCCGCCACATCCCGCGCCGCATCCCAATGCGACTGATCCCGCGTCTGCTCAAACTTCACCATATGCCGAGCAATCTCAGACCCAAGGTGCCCATTGATCGCAATCAACCCCTCCGAATGCGTCTCCAAAATCCCCCGATCCATCCGAGGCTTGTAATAAAACCCATTGATATACGCCTCAGAACACAAATACAGCAGATTGTTCCACCCCGTAATGTTCTCGGCCAGCAACACCAAGTGATACCCACCATCACCCACCCCCGTATAAGTCCGATCCTTCCGATCCCCCGGCGCAACATACGCCTCAACCCCCAAAATCGGCTTGATCCCCGCCTTGCGCGCCAAATTATAAAACTGCACCGCCGCATGCATGTTCCCATGATCCGTAATCGCCACGGCCCCCATCCCCAACTCCTTCACCCGAGCCACCAACTTATCCGTCCGATTCCCCCCATCAAGCAACGAATACTCCGAATGCAAGTGCAGATGCACAAACGACTTCGCAACCTTCGACTCTTCAGTTTGCAGATCAGTATCCAAACCAAACCCTCAATCCAGCACCATGCCAGACCCTACATCCTACACCAATCCCCCACCCCCGAAACCCTCAGCGTGCCAACTGAATTCACGAAATTTTGAACACTATTTATCACAATCACTTGCACACACCGTTTTTAGACGCACATTCCACTTGGCAACACACGGGAAATCTCTCTTCAAGAGATCAATCCCCTCTATGGGAGAGCTTAATCATGAATATCAATCGCACCATTGCACTGACCATCGCCGGCACCATCACCGCCACAGCCGCCTCAAACACGCTCGCAGGCAGCCCGCAGTTCACCCTCGCAGATGCCAACTCATCAGCAGTCTTCGATATCGACAACGGCCAAATCTCATGGGATGTCGACGGCACCTCACAACTCTTCGCACAAGAATTCTACTTCCGACGCGCCTCAGACCAAGGCGAAGTCCTCCTAAGTGCCGCAAACCTCACCCTCGACGGCGTCTTCGCCTCCGACACAAACTCCTTCCGCGACAACCGCAACGATACCCTCGCCCAACTCTTCTCAGACAACAACGGCCTACAAATCGAAACCGTCTTCTCACTCAGAGGAGGCACCGACAACTCAGGACGATCAGACCTCGCAGAACAAATCATCATCCGAAACCTCTCCAACGAATCAATGTCACTCTCCTTCTTCCAGTTCGTCAACTTCGACCTCGGCGCAGACCCCGGCGACGACTACGGACAAATCATCAACGACAACACCATCCGCCAAAACGACGATGATTACTCCATCTCAGAAACAGTCGTCACCCCACAACCAACACTCTTCCAAGTCGGCGACGCAATGGATATGTACGCCATGCTCAACGACGGAAATATTGACGATCTCGACGGAACCAACTCCTACCAAGGCGATGTCGCATGGGCATTCCAATGGAACATCAACCTCCAAGCCGGCCAATCCTTCATCATCTCCAAAGACAAATCAATCGTCCCAACCCCAGGATCACTGGGCCTTATGGGACTTGCAGGACTGCTCGTAGCCTCTCGTAGACGCGGTTAAAACCAACACATGAACCATCGATTCAAAGATTCACTTACACCGAAATAAAACCCGCGCATCCTAAAAACACACCTATCTGGAGAGCCTCTGTTCCAGAGGAAAACTACAGGGAAGAGACACACATATGAAACTCAACCAAGCAATCATCCTCGCCACCATCACCGTACTAACAGCAGGAACAAACGCTGGCATCACGATTCTTGAAGACGGAAACTCATCAGCATCCTTCGACACCGTCAACGGCCAATACTCATGGACTGTCGATGGCATCGAACACCTCTATGCCCAAGAGTTCTACTTCCGCCTCGCAGGCGACAATGACGAAGCAAACATCAGCACCCTTGACATGATCGGCCAGTCCGCCTCAGACACCAACGGATTCTCGGATACAAGACTCGATGCCCTAAACACGGCCTACACCAATAACGCAGGACTCGAAATTGACACCTTCTTCACGCTCCGCGGCGGAACACCCGGATCAGGCAACTCCAGCATCACCGAACAAATCACACTCACCAACACAAGCAACTCCGCCATCTCCCTCTCCTTCTTCCAGTATGTTGACTTCGACCTCGGTGGTGACGATACTGACGACTGGGGACAGATCGTCGATGGCAATGTCGCCCAACAGTTCGACGATGAGTACGCAATCTCAGAAACCGTCGTCACACCATTCCCCTCCGCATTCGAAATGGGCGATTACAATGTCCTCTCCGACTACTGGAACAACGGCCAAATCGACAACCTCAACGGCGACTCCTTCTACCAAGGCGATGTCGCATGGGCATTCCAATGGGACATCACCCTCCAAGCAGGCGACTCCTTCCTCATCTCCAAAAACAAATCAATCGTCCCAACCCCAGCCTCAATAGCCCTCCTGACCGCCGCAGGCCTCCTCGGAACCCGCCGCCGCCGAGCCTAATCACACAAAACAACCCAAACCAACCAACGCACCCCGGAAAACCGGGGTGTTTTTTATCCAGAACTCGTCCCCCCACCAATATTCGCCATAAACCTCACTCCAGACCCTCAACCCGACAATAACTCACTTTTATTCAAAATTACCAAAATCGCCCTTGAATTGGGTATTCTCCCCACAGTACACTTTTCATAGAGAGTTAAGTAACACGGCTCAGTTCTGGTCGTTCTAATCGAGAAAAGAGAGAGAACACAATGAAATCGAAAACACTTATCGGTATCGCATCGTGCGCTGGCTTTGCATCTTCCGCAATCGCAGGAGGCACATTCACCATCGCAGACACCAACACATCAGCAACCTTCGATCCAGCATCCGGACAGGTCAACTGGCTCATCGACGGCACCAACCAACTCTTCACCCAAGAGTTCTACTTCCGCCGCTCAACCGACACCAGAGAGTTCCGAATGGACTCATCCAATCTCAACAACATCGGAAACTTCACACAAGACACCAACCCATTCACCGACACCCGCGCCGACGCCTTCGGCTCATTGTTCTCAGACAACAACGGACTCGAATTCGAAACACTCTTCACAATCCGAGGCAACGCTCCAGGATCAAACAGCGCAGCACTCGCCGAACAAATCACCATCCGAAACACCTCCAACGCCGCTATCTCAATCTCCTTCTTCCAGTTCGTCGATTTCGACCTCGGCGGAGACCCATTCGATGACTTCGGACAAATCGTCGGAGGCAACACCGCACAACAAAGCGACGACAATACCATCCTCTCAGAAACCGTCGCCACCCCAATGCCAACATTCTTCCAAGTTGGCGACTCCTTCGACATGACAAACATGTTCAACGATTCAGCCATCGACAACCTCGACGGCACCGCCTCCTACTCAGGAGATGTCGCATGGGCATTCCAATGGGACATCACCCTCCAAGCAGGCGGCTCCTTCCTCATCTCTAAAAACAAAAATATAATCCCCACCCCAGGCTCATTGATGATATTAGGGTCCGCTGGATTCTTTGCCGCCCGCCGCCGCCGAAGCTAACAAACCTCAACAACCTCCTCAATACAATCAAACATCACCCCGTCATGCACGGGGCGTTGTTCTATCTAAAACAGCCAAAAATACAGGCAAAACCCTGAATACACCACTTTTATAAATTGTGAAATATAATCACCAATTCGGTTGTAAATTAAAAAACGCGCTTGCAATAGGTCTTTCTCCCAATGTACACTGGATAGTAAGGGAAAGAGTCACGCAGCTCTGTTCTGGCTGCAAAGAGAGAAATAGAACTACAGAAAGAGAGAACAACTATGCCTATGAAAATCGTAATCATTCTTGCGTCGTGTGCAGGATTCGCATCAGTCACCTTGGCGGGGGGGGTTAACATCATCTCCGACGCCAACAGCACTGCTACATTCAATACAGGCTCAGGCCAAATCGACTGGACCGTCGACGGAGTCAGTCAACTCTTCACACAAGAGTTCTACTTCCGCCGCGCCTCAGACACCAGAGAGTACAGAGTTGACACAAACAACCTCACACTCGACGGCATCTTCATGTCCGACACCAACCCATTCTCCGACACAAGCAACGATGCAATCGCACAACTCTACTCCGACGGAAACGGACTACAAATCGAAACAATCTTCACCATCCGTGGCGGAACCGCCGGCTCAAGCGCAGCAGACATCGCCGAAACAATCATCATCCGGAACAACTCCGCATCAACAATGAACATTTCCTTCTTCCAGTTCGTCGACTTCGACCTCGGCGGAGACGCGCTCGATGACAACGGCCAAATCGTCGGCGGCAACACCGCCATGCAAAACGACAACGACACCTTCATCTCAGAAACCGTCGCCACCCCAGCCCCATCCTTCTTCCAAATGGGCAACGCCGCCACCATGGCCAACATGTTCAACGACGGCCTCATCGACAACCTCAACAACAACCCATCAGACTCCGGCGATGTCGCATGGGCATTCCAATGGGACATCACCCTAGCCGCAGGCCAGCAATACATCATCACCAAAGACAAATCCATCGTCCCAGCCCCAGGCTCAATAATGCTCCTCGGTGCCGCCGGCCTCATCGCTGGCCGCCGCCGCCGCAACTAACCCCCCCTACTCACATACCAAACCCTACAAGAGCCCTTGCAACACGCAAGGGCTCTTTTTATACCCAAAGCCCCACAACACCAAAAGCCACAACCCCATCATCCCTATAATCCATGATGGAACACTTCACCTCATCAAACTCCAACACAGTCAAGTTCCGACTCCCAGGCCCCCTCACACGCCTCCTCTCCATCTTCCTCCTCATCCTCTTCATCATCCTGGGCTTCCTCATCGCCATCCCCCTCATCCTCCTGGCAATCTTCGTCGGACTCATCTTCCTCCTCTACATCAAAATCAAAAACACCCTCACCCACGCCAAATCCCCCAACGGGCTGTTCGTAGCAGGGAGGACAGGTCATATGGATGAGTATTAGAGGAGTTACGGTCGTGTGAGGATATCCGCCAGGGGCTGCTGTTCGTAGCAGGGAGGACAGGTCATATGGATGAGTATTAGAGGAGCTACGGCCGTGTGAA
>JAESRA010000178.1 GCA_016764895.1 Phycisphaerales bacterium
CCCACGCCTACTCTCCCCCAATGACCAACGCACCTTATCCCTCAGAATCGCAACATATCCCACACGCCAGCTCAGCCCCTCCCCCCGCAGACGCCAGAGACGCTGCCTACCGCGTCCTGAGTAGCCACGCAATGTCATTTCCCGACCTGATGCCCGTCGAGCCTCAAATCCAGCACCTTGAGCCCCGCGACCGTGCCTTGTGCCATGCGATCATCCGCGAATCGGTCACCCGCTGGATCACCCTCCGCCACATCATCTCCCAACTCGCAGGACGGGGATTTGAAACCATCGAACCACGCATGCAAGCCGTTCTCGTCGGCGCCTCGGCCCAGCTCCTCCTCCTGGACCGCCTTCCTCCACACGCCGTGATCAACGAATCCGTCGAATGGGCCAAACGCTACATCCGTCCCAAAGCGGGCGGCATGATCAACGCTGTCCTTAGAAAAGTCGCAAGAGCCAGAGGCGAACTCCTCGATCAATACGAAGACCAAATCACAGCCATCCCGCTGGCTGGTGGCGGGGCACTCCAACTCATCCAATGCGATCTCCCCATGGACCCGCTTTCAAAAATCTCAACCGCCTATTCGCTCCCCAAAGCCACCATCAAACGCTGGACCAACCTCTACCCAGACCAAGCCCAGCAGCTCTGTGCCCACACCCTCATGCACCCCCCAACCCTGATCTATAGCTCCGATTGGTCAGAAATCGTGGATCAAGAAGACCTCGAACCACACGACTCCCAAACTCACCGCGTCTACACAGGATCACGCACCCACCTCACCCGCCTCCTTGATACCAACCCCACCCTCCGAGTGCAAGACTCTGCGAGCAGTGCCGTGGTCAACTCGATCCCGGATGGCAACTATAAAACAATCATCGACTACTGCGCCGGCCAAGGCACCAAGACTCGCCAGCTCAGCGAGCGATTCCCCAACGCCAATATCATCGCGATGGAAATCGACTCTCGCCGCCTCGACACCCTCATGGATGTCTTTGATGCCCCCCAAAGTGAAAGCTGCAAGGTCCTTGTCCGCCATGTGGACGAGCTCCAAGAGACCCTCCACAACGGGGCCGATCTCATTCTGACCGATGTCCCCTGCTCCAACTCAGGAGTCCTCGCCCGGCGCATGGAAGCCCGCTACCGCCCCATGACCTCCCAAATCGGTCGTTTGGCCAAAATCCAGCTCGATATCCTGACCACAGTAATCCCCCACCTCAACCCCGGCGGAACCCTCGTGTACTCCACCTGCAGCATCGAACCCGAAGAAAACCAAGATGTGCGGGATTGGATTGAGGCCGACCCTCTCTTTGAGTTCATCAAGGACCACCAGATCCTCCCCACTGGCCAACCCGGAGATAATCCCGCTTCCTACACCGACGGCTCCTACGCCTGTATCTTCAAAAAAACGAAATGAATTCCTCCCCTCTTGAGCCGACGCGATTGAGCCAGTAGTATCTACGAATACCAGTTGGGATCAATAGATTGATCCATGGAAGGAATGAATGAAGCTCTCCGAAATTCTCAGCGTCGAATGTGTTCAAGCCCCGCTCTCTGCCACGGATAAGCAAGCCGCGATCAATGAGCTCGTCGATCTCTTGGCCGCCAATGATAAAATCAAGCAGCCTGAGGCCCTCAAAGACGCCGTCTGGTCCCGCGAGCAGACCCGCACCACCGGCATCGGACACGGCCTGGCCATCCCCCACGGCAAATGCGACTGCATCAACAAGCCCACCCTCGCCATCGGTCGCCCATCGACCCCCATGGACTTCGAATCCATGGACTCCCAACCCGTCGAGCTCATCGTCCTCCTGGCCAGCCCAATAGCCAGCACCAGAGAACACATCGACGCGCTGGCATCAGTCTCCAGAATCATGAACAACCCCACATTCCGAGATGTAATCTACAAAGCCACCGACGCCAAAGAAATCTACAACCTCCTCATCGAACAAGGCGGCTAACCCCCCAAAGTTAGCAATCGTGCCAACAACGAAATCTGTTTATTCTGAGCTTGTTGCCAACATCGCCCCAAGTGTCTCAAGCCGGCTCAAAGACGAGTTTGCCCGTGCTTTGAAGTATGATGCCGGGAACAACGCCAGCAGTGCAATCGTCAGTCCGGTCGCCGTCGTGTAGAGCGCCTCGGCGATCCCCCCGCAACAATCGTCGGATCTGACACACTCGATGCCTGGCCGAGCAAATCAAAGCTCTCGATAATCCCAACCACTGTCCCCAGAATCCCCAGCAGCGGGGCCGCCCCGACAATCGCGCCCAGCAATCCGTTGCGAATTTCAAGACTCGGACGGATCAGTTCAATCGTTGCCAGTACCGCATCCTCAGACACCGATTTTCGCGACGAAGCCCAGTACGCGAGTTTCCCCATCGGCGATCCATCCTTGGCAGACACCGCCGCGAGTGTCTCGCGTTCATGACCTTCGATCAGATCCGCATATTTACGGAACGCCCCAAGTTCTTTCCGCGTCGAGTTCCGCATCCAGAACAGTGATCGCTCGATCACGATCCCGAGTCCAACAATACTCAGCAGCAGCAGCGGATACATCACCCAACCGCCGGCCTCAAAGAACTGAATCACACGATCAATCATGCCACAACTGTAGCCCCTCCAAAAATCCGACCTCGCCCCTTGCAGTGCTACCATTGATTTCCAATGCCAAACACACAATCTATCCCGTTCGACATTGACCAAATCCGCGCCCAAATCGACCACGCGATGGCCGCATTCTTGGACACGCTCAATCTCCCTCCAAAGCTTGATGAGCCCATCCGCTACGCCCTCCTTGCGCCCGGAAAACGCATCCGTCCGCTCCTGGCATGGGCCAGCGCACAAGCCGCCGGCGGTGATGGTTCTGAATCTCTCCCCGTCGGAGTCGCTGTTGAACTCATCCACGCCTTTAGTCTCGTCCACGACGATCTCCCCGCCCTTGACAACGACGATCTCCGAAGAGGCCGTCCGACGCTCCACAAGCATGCCGGTGAGGCCGCCGCGATCCTTGCAGGCGATGCCATGCTCGCACTCGCCTTCGAGTCCCTCTCAGCAATCAAACCAAGCCCAACCGTTGGCACCCACGCCAAACTCATCACCCAACTCTGCCAAGGCACCCGCGCCATGATCGTTGGTCAGGTCTACGACACCCTCGGCGGCTTCGATGATTCCCTCTCCGATGAATCCAAAATCAAACTCATCCACACCAACAAAACCGGAGCCCTCATCCACGCCGCCTGCATCATGGGCGCGACCGCTGCCAATGCGGATCAACCATCCCTTGATCTCATCTCAGGCTTTGCCTGTGACCTGGGACTCAAGTTCCAAATCATCGACGACCTCCTCGATGTCCAAGGCGACCCCGACCTCGTCGGCAAAGCCCTCCGCAAGGATGACGACGCCAACAAACTCACCTACCCCGCAGTCCTGGGCATTGACCAATCAAACAAGATTATCGGAACCCTCCATTGCGATGCCCTTTCCAAACTCGACCAGATCGGCCCATCAAGCACCGGATTACGCCTACTGCTCGATCTGATGACCAACCGTTCCCACTAAAGCACTCTTCATTTGGTAGGATGGGCTTGGAGCCGTCTCTTCATTCCACGAACCACCCCAAACCAATCCGCGTAAGCAACGCATCGCGCCCCAATCCCATCTATACTAAAACAAGTGCCCAAATTGAGGAAGAGACCCGCCGCATGACCCTGCTTGGATCCAATACAACCCCCTCCCAACTCCGCGCCATGAGCATTTCTCAGCTCGAAGATTTGGCTGCCGAGATCCGTACCGCGATCATCGACCAAGTCTCCCGCACCGGCGGGCACCTGGCCCCCAACCTCGGCGTCGTCGAACTCACCATCGCGATGCACCGCGTCTTTGATTTTGGTCATGACCGCCTCCTCTTTGATGTCGGCCACCAGTGCTACCCCCACAAACTCCTCACCGGACGCCTCGACCAGTTCGCCAATCTCCGCACCCGCAAAGGCATGTCTGGCTTCCCAGAACCCACCGAGTCCCACTACGACCTTTTTCGCGTCGGACACGCCGGCACCGGAATCTCCACCGCCGTAGGCATGGCGCGAGGCGACCAAATCAACAACGAATCCTACTCCCCAGACACCAACCCCGACGGCCGCCGCGTCGTCACACTCATCGGCGACGCCTCCATCGTCAACGGCCTGGCAATGGAAGGCCTCAACCACGCCGGAATGCTCAAACGCCAAATGCTCATCGTCCTCAACGACAACGGCATGAGCATCTCAAAGCCACAAGGCGCCATGGCCCAATACTTCGACCGCGTCCGCGTCTCCCACACCTACGCCGACTTCAAAAAAGGTGCCCGCGAAATCCTCAAGTCCGTTCCAGGCGGCTCGATCCTCCGCGAGGCCTACCACCGCATGGGCGAGATGACCAAAGCCGCTATCAACGAAGATTCATGGTTCGAAAAATTCGGCCTCCTCACCGTTGGCCCCATCGATGGCCACGACCTCCCCACCCTCATCGAGTTCCTCGCAGAAGCCCGCGACCTCGACCGCCCCATGCTCCTCCATGTCAAAACAATCAAAGGCAAAGGCCTCGACATCGCCGAGCAAGACGCAACACGATTCCACTCGCCCAAAGCATTCACCGTCGAACGCGACGAAACCCTCGGCTGCACCATCGACATGCCCTCCTCAGGCCGATCCTTCACCGCCGCCTTCTCAGACGCACTCACCGATGTCATGCAACGCGACGATAAAACCGTCGCCGCCACCGCCGCCATGCCCGACGGCACCGGAATCACCCAACCCCTCGAACGCTTCCCAGACCGCACCTTCGACGCTGGCATCTGCGAATCCCACGCACTCGACATGCTCGCAGGCATGGCCAAAACCGGACTCCGCCCATTCCTCGCCGTCTATTCAACCTTCCTCCAACGCGCCTTTGACCAAGCATTCCAAGAAGTCGCCCTCCAAGGTCTAGGCGTTCGCCTCTGCCTCGACCGCGCAGGCCTCGTCGGAGGCGACGGAGCCGTCCACCACGGCTTCTGCGATGTCTCCATTCTCCGCACACTCCCAGACGCCGTCCTCATGGCCGTCATTGACGAACCCAGCTTGATCCAGTGCCTGGAGTTCATGCGAACCTGGGACTCATCACTCACCTCAGTTCGCTACCCTAGAGATTCTGTCTCCGATATCTTTGGCGACGCTCCAGAGTATCAACTCGGCAAAGCCCGCCTCCTCACCAATGAACACGCCGATCTCGACACCAACCGCCCCGATGCCGCCGTCCTGAGTTTCGGCACTCCAGCCATCAATGCCCACGCAGCGATCGAATCCCTCGGCTCCGAATACAACATCGCCCACTACGACGCCCGATTCGCCAAACCAGTAGACACCCAACTCATCCGCGATCTCCTCACCCGCAACATCCCCATCCTCACCCTCGAAGACCACACCATCGTCGGCGGCTTCGGCACCGCCGTCCTCGAATGTGCCCAAGAGTTCAAACTCAACACCACCAACATTGTCCGTCATGGAATCCCCGATCAATGGATCCACCAAGATTCCCGCAACGACCAACTCGCCGAGGTCGGACTCGATGTTGTCGGCATCGCCCGCATGATCCGCCATGCTGCAGATCCTGAAAGCAATGAGCCTTTCGCTCCTGCGCGAATTTTCGCGACACACCCAACCTCTTCTGAAATCAAAGCCGTTCAAACCACAGAACCCTTGAGCTGATCGCCCACCATGCCCCGCCGCGTCCTCATTCTGGTCAACCAAACCAAACCCCAGGCCATCGCCGCCCTCGATTCGTTCAGTGATGTTATCAAATCACATGCAACACTTATCGACATCGTTGACGCGATCAATCCCGAACACCTCCCCAACCCCGGCGATGTCGATCTTGTCGTCGCCCTCGGCGGTGACGGCACTATCCTCAAAGCCGCCGACCACTGCCTGGCGATGGGCTGCCCGCTCCTGGGAGTCAACATCGGCAAAGTCGGCTTCATGGCCGGCTACGAGATCGACACCTTCCAGCGCGATGCCCACCATCTCTTTGACCTAAACAAAGAACTCCCCCTGCGACTGGCCCACCCGCTCAGTGCCCAACTTGTCCGCGTCAACAACTCAAATGAATCTCCGATGATCGCGCTCAACGAATTTGTCATCACCGCAGGCCCCCCGTATCGCATCATCGAAATCGATATCAGCATCGACGGCCACCCCGGACCCACCGTCGCAGGAGACGGAGTCATGGTCTCCACGCCTCTGGGCTCCACGGCCTACAACGTCTCAGCGGGCGGCCCAATCGTCGCCCCAGGTGTCAACGCAAACATCATCACCCCCATCGCAGCCCACTCACTCAGCTTCCGGCCAATTGTCGTCCCCAACAGCTCAACAATCCGGCTCACCGCCCGCAAAGTCAACTCCCAAGCCTCACAAGGAACCTGCATCCTCATAGACGGACAGCCCGGCCCACAGTTCAACAAAGGCGACCAAATCCTCATCTCCAAGCACACGCAACCAGTTTCATTTGTTGTCGATCCAGGAGTCAGCTACTGGAGTACCCTCATCGGAAAAATGCACTGGGCACTGGCACCAAACGGGCACGGCATACAGCCCTAACTACGACCCCGTCTCGTTCATCGACCGCAACATGAAAAGTTCGTCGGGATTCACCAGCGAAATAATCGTGTCCCCAGCAATCGGCGATGCCGGCGCATCAACGGTACTGACGATCATCACATTATCACGGAGCGTGCACAACGCAACAGCCGCCGAGCCGTACAGTGTTTGGTAGTCTTCAAAGCTAAACTCGGTGGAAATATTGGTCGCCTTGATGACCCAGCCATCTTGGAGCCGGTCTTCAAGTTCGCTGTAGCCAAGCCCATTATTAAACAACACTCGTCCTGAACTGTCTGAATGTCCTGACTCAGATGACTTGGTCACCTTCGGCGACAACCGGAACATACTCGAAGTCTCAAAGTACCCCTTGAAGCTCTGGAGCACCAGCGTGTTGACTTCATCATTGGGCGTCGTCGCAAACACTCGGCCGATCCCGCGGAGATCAATCTCCGTCAGATCACTCATCGACAACACATTCCCCTGCGTCGCAGGGAGCCCGTTCATAACCGCCATACGGATATTGCTGCGATTGGTATCAATCAAATGCACCCGAACCCCTCGCTTAGACAGCACCCCAGCCAAAGCCCGCGCCCAACCACCGGCCCCCACAAACAGCACACCCTGCGGATTCGTATCAGCAACCCCAAGCCGACGCGCAGCCCAAGGCGCCGTCAAGCCATAGAACGCCACGGTCCCGATGATCACTGAGAATGTCAAAGGCACGATCGTTTCAAACCCCTCAACCCCTGCCTTTTCAAGCCCGAGCGCAAAGATCGAAGCCGCCGCCGCCGCCACGATCCCTCGCGGCGCCATCAAGCACAAAAACACCCGCTCCTGCCAGCTCAGCCCCGCGCCGAGTGTAGACAAAAAGACACCCAAAGGCCGAGCGACCACAATCAACACCACCAAGAATCCAAAGACTTCAAGCCAATCAAGCCGCTGTAAGTCTTCGATCCGTAGCCGTGCTGCCAGAACGATGAACAGCACCGAGATCAGCAAGACCCGTAGGTTCTCTTTGAACTCCAGGATGTGATGGATATCCACTTTCCGTTGATTGACCAGCACGATCCCCATGACAGTCGTCGCAAGCAACCCAGACTCTTCATGGATCAAGTTTGAAGCGGTGAAGGTCGCGATCACCAACATCAGCGATACCGGGTTCTGTAGATAGTCAGGCACCAAGAATCGGTTGATAACCTCTTTGAGCAACAGCGCCGACCCCACCCCCAATAAAATACCCGCACCAAGCGTGGTAAAAATCGCCTGGATTGTCACATCCAAGCTGTATGTCCCCGGCTGGGCCACGATTGCCTCAAACACCAGTACCGCTACAGCAACGCCGATCGGATCGATCACAATCCCTTCCCATTTGAGAATCAACCCAGTCGCTCCTGATGGCCTGATGTGCGAAAGCATCGGCCCGATCACCGTAGGGCCGGTCACAATCAACACCGCACCGAGCAGCGTGGCAATCGGCGTACTCAACCCAAGAATCCATTTCGCGCTCACAAGTGCAACCATCCAGGTCACAAACGACCCAACAGTCACCAGCATCGCCACCGAACGCCACGAGGATCGGATTTCACGCAGCTTGAGCGTCAATCCGCCTTCGTACAAGATCAGTCCAACAGAAACGCCCACAAGGGCAAAGAGGAGGTCTGCGCCAAATATCTCGTCAGGATTAATCGCCAGCACATTCCCCGCCGCCGTCTGCCGCATCACAGGCCCAGCCAGCAATCCGAAAATCAGCAGCAACAGAATCGAAGGCATCCGCAGTCGCCAAGCAACCCACTGGGCCCCGATCCCGAGCAAGAGCACCGCCGTGAGCGCAACTCCGATTGAGCTTCCCTCGGCAGATCCCAGCGTAATGGTAGACAGAGCAAACATGCACACACTGTATCAAACCACGATCTAATCGTTGCAGTTTTGCGAACAAGACCGTGCATTGTGTGCAAAAATAAGCGCATATAATCAGTATGAAGAACTCGCCATAAGCACACAACACGCAAAAAACTACATACACAAAAACAGCCCAGCAATACTGGGCTGTTTTCACAAACGAGGCGGACGGGAATCGAACCCGCAACCTCCGGATCGACAGTCCGGGGCTCTAACCAATTGAGCTACCGCCCCAACTCACACACCCGATGAATCGCGTGTATTTTGTTGAGCACCCATCGTATTCTACAATCTCCAAGAGTCAAGCAAACATCGATTTCATTACCAAGGAATGCCATCAATTTCGTATCTGCAAGGCCAAATAACCGGCAATTTGTAGTCGAGGGTGATTCTGCACCGGTCAGTTATTGATCCGGATCTTTCCCGCTTCCTGGACGCTCAAAGCATTGCCGGCTTCGGGCGAAAGCTTGGCGCCATTGACCCAAAGCATTCCGACAGCCACGGTCATCGCAACGACACCGAGGAAGATCAATGCGGTATACACATCCGGGGTACTTTTATTCGATTGCCCACCGCCGGGCATCTGCATTCCAAACTGGCTCATTGCTGTCTCCAATGCTTTCATTCATAGATGCATCTCGATCGAGACGCTTCAAAGTCCAAAGACAGGCTTAGCTGCCGAGCTTGCTCAATACCTGGTCGCCTTCACGAATCTTCTGGCCCGGGGCTGTATACGCCACGCGAGCAACCGCATGGTTCATGTCAACCTGGAAAACAACCAACTCACCGAGATAAGTCGAGCCGCTGCGGTGAACATACATGCGTGAATTCTTGGCGATTCGGTCGTTGGTGCCGAGATTGATCTTCACGAGAAGATCGCCGGTATTGGGGTCGGTACGGAGTTCATCGATGCGACCACTGATTGGTGGGCCTGAAATTTCCGTAGCTGTATTATTCGTTGCAAATGTTGAAGTCGAACCGGGGTTATCCACAAGGCGGCGGACCTCTTGGAGCTGCTCTTGGAGTGCCCGCTTGACCTGCTCGTACACAATGACCTGGCTCTCAAGATCGCCGAGTTGTTTTTCGAGGTCAATTTTTTCGTCAAGGTAGTTCCGCTCAGCCAAACGCAGACGGCTCAGCTCATCCTTGTAGTCAGCAATAATATTTGCTTGAGTCTCAGTGGTCACACCGAGCTGGGCGATCTTCGAAGTAATCGAGACACGCTCAGATTCAGCTTGACGCACACCGATACGCAACTCTGAGTTGGACGCTTCGAGGCGGCGTGTCTCAGAATCACGCGATGCAAGCTCATTTTGAAGCCGATTCTTATCTTCTTCCAGCGTCGCCTTCTCTTGAGCGTTCACCGCTTTGTAAGCGATCAAACTGGTATCAGCCACCTGTGCTCGCTCTAGTTGTTTATCGTAATCCGCGAGGATTCGATCAGCGTTGACTGAAAATGAGATTGCCAGAGCCGCCATTATGATGCTCAGGACTGCGGCGAATAAGACAAAGACCTTGGTGAGAATATGCACGCTCGACTCCTAGAAACTCGTGTCGTTCCAAACACCCCGCAACCGTCGCGGAGGCTCGTATGGGAATGCTAGTGTAGCCCCTTTTCAGCCCGTGTGGGGTAGATGCCGCCCACAGGCTCGTCAATCACACACTACGGCGTGCGCTCGACGCTATACGCCCTCTGAGAGCATGGGTTCCGACTTCATCGCCCATCCCCGATAATCTCCAAAATCGCACCCGCACTCCCAGCCCTGACCTGGGCCGATTCATCATCAAGCATCCCCTCAAGCTTCGTCAAATGCTCCAAACGACCAGTACGCCCGTACACCATAGCCGCCTGCGCCCGGATAACAGGGCTCTGGTTCTGGGCATATTCATCGGCGATAAAACCACCCTCACGGAGCCCCAGTTTGCCCAACGCACCGGCCACCGCTAATCGAACCTCCGCAGGCATTGGCCGATCTGTATCCTCATCCACTAAATAAATCAATTGGTCGATCGCACCACGATCCCGGACCTCTCCGATGATCTGGACCGCCAGAGCCGTTGCTTCAAGCTCTTCAGGTCTTGATGGGTACAGAGCGCTCCGCACCGCATCCAGGCTCTCATGATCCCCCAGCTTGATCATCGCCTCGGCAATTTGCAAGCGGAATATCTGCCTGCGAATCGTTGCCGTCTGCCCCCATGGCCGGCTGCCCGCTTGTTTCAAAAGAGGGATCGCCGAAGCATTCCCCAGTTCACCCAGTACATACGCCGCATGAGAACTCACCCGTATATCTTCGGATTCCAGGAGCATGGTCGACAATGGAGTCACATCCACATTCGCGCTAGAACCATGAATCCTGACCAATGCAAAGATCGCTGAGGCCTGGACAAATGGCGAAGAATCCTGAGTGAGCCCATTGAGCATCGGTGAGAGGTCTTTGATTCTCTGCTTCCCGGCAACCATCGCAGCCACCGATTGAACCCCTGGATTTGGATCAGAGAGCCCCAAAGCCGCGACAGATTCGAGCGAATCAGTGTGTCCTTGGAGTGCCTCAAGAGCGTTGGCCCGGATCTCTGCGCTCGTATTGGCTGAGAGCCCAAGCAACACCTCTACAGCGACAAATTTAAGTTCTCTTTGCGATCGACCGGACTGCTGGGATCGCTGAGTGGTGCGCGTTGATTGTCCAGCAGATGAGGCCGAGCGATCAGCAGACTGACCCGATCCAGAGCACCCAACTCCCACCCCCACTATGGCTCCAGAAGCCATAACAAGAAGTGGCACAAGAAGATACGAATGGCAATTGTGTCTCATAAAGAGTCCTAGTCCATTTAAGGGTGTTTGATAAGGGTGTTTGATTACCTCTACTCATCGGCCCCCAGCACCTGTTCGCTCCGTTTTTGTATAAAGCTCAGAATCAGCCCCACACATGTCATCCCAAGCATACCCCAGCCAAAGACGCTTCTGAGCCATTCAAAGATCAATATCGAATCCCCAGTACCAACTTCAACACGAGCATTGAGGTACCCGCTCCGGGGGTCTTCTCGATCCATCATGCTCAGATTTTCATTGATGACTGCCCCCCGTCGATCAATAACGCACGAAATTCCTGTGTTGGCACTGCGAACCATTGGGGTTCTGAGTTCAACACATCGCCAGCGTGCTACCAGCATGTGGGTTCGTCGTGATGGGTCCCAGTTCCCAAACCAGCCATCATTGGTGATATTGACCAATATATCCGCAATCCGTTGGCCCTTCTCAAAGACCAGGTCTTGGCACACCCCCGGCACCGTCGCTTCAAAGCAAATCGGCGTTCCGACCCGGAGAGCCCCGCCTTTGATCGGAACTTCAAGAACTACGGGAACTTCGCCAGCGGACAAAATAAACTCCATCCCCGTCGCCCCGAGGCCGAGGAGTTGCTGTTCGAGCCATTCCCAGTTTGAAATCACTGGCATCACCTCGCCAAAAGGTGTCAGGTGCATTTTATTGTACCACCGCGAGCCAATCTCCCCGTCAGCGACCGAGAACGCACTGTTGTACATGCCATCGTTGGTGTAAGTCACCCATTCTTTGTTGTTTCGTTCGATCTTCAGATTGTCAAAGGCCACCGAACCCACGACCATTGGGATACCGAGATTCCTTTGCATCATGAGGAACTCGTCAACGATCGTGGTAGCCGGGATCAATTCGGGCAGTCCCCACACGCCTGGGGCGTCATCGACATATCGAGGGCGTAAATCCCATGTAAATCCATGATCCCGTTCGTGCTGGAGGGAGATTGGATCGAAGGTCCAGCCGGGCACGAATCCTTCTGGCCACACGATAAAATCGGGGGTTAGTTCTGAATCTTGGGCACTGGCAATGGTCAGTTCTCGCAGCATCATCCAATCTACATACCGCTGACGATCCGTCCAATCCATCCGATTATCTTGTGGAATATTGGGCTGAACAATCCCAACAGTTACTTCGCGCGATTCACTGGAACCAGGCTCAATCCCCGCTACTCCAAGAGCCACCCACACCCCGAGTACTCCCGCTGCGCCAACTCCACGCTGAACAAATCCATCTCCACGGCTCAATCCCCAAAGCTGCCATCCCAAGACTGCAGAAAGCAATCCAACCAGATACACCCCGCCCAAAGCCGCAGGCCCTGCAAGCACTTGGCCCGGTGAATCGATCAGCGGATGCGCCGATAAATACCACGGATACCCGGTCAAAGCCACGCTCCCACGCAAAAATTCAATCCCAACCCACACCATTGGAAGCGTAATCCATGCCCTACCAAATCGCTGGCATATCCGAGCCCCAGCCCACACAAAGAGCCACACAAAGAACATCAGATACAACACCAGAAATGGAGTGCCGACTTTGGTGACCCCCCACATCCAGTGATGGGTCCAGAGCCACGCCGGCAGAGTTCCCAACCCGGCATACAAGGCAGCCCGGCTTGGACTGATCAGCGGCTCATTGGCGATCACCATCAACGGCACCGGGATCAGTATCGCCAGCCACCAGAGCCCGTTGCCTTCAAAGAACGGGAACGCCAAAATCAGAAACAAAGCACTCAATGCCCCGCACGACAGCGCCCTCGCGCGCGGGCATCGCTGGGTCCATTTGAGCAAGGCCATCAGATTTGAATGCAACCGGATCACATCCCAGCGTAGTCGATCAACCGCGCCAGTTCACTCCGAAGCTCATGACGATGGACAACACGGTCCACCATTCCTCGCTCTTGCAAGAACTCGGCCCGTTGAAATCCCTCAGGTAAATCCTGGCGGATCGTCTGACGGATCACCCGCGGGCCGGCAAAGCCGATCAATGCTTTGGGTTCAGCAATATGAAAATCTCCGAGCATGGCAAACGAAGCTGTGACCCCGCCGGTGGTTGGATCCGTCAGGAGCGAGATGAACAACCCGCCCGCGTCATCATGACGAGCAAGGGCTGCGGAGGTCTTGGCCATCTGCATCAGGCTCAAGCCGGCTTCCTGCATACGGGCACCGCCGGAGCAGGAAACAATAATGAGCGGCAAGCTTTCAGCAGTTGCGTGTTCGATGGCTCGCGTCAGCATCTCGCCAACGACCGAGCCCATTGAACCCATCATGAAGGTCAGATCAAGACACGCAAGCATCGCGGGGCGACCCTTGATAAAGCATGTTCCCGCTTGGCATCCTTCTTTTTGGCCGGTCTTTTTTTGCTCGGATTTGATACGATCAGGGTATTTTTTAAGGTCCACAAAGTTCAGCGGGTCGCCAGCTCTGAGATCGGTAAACATCGGTACGAAAGTATCGGCATCGGTCAGTTGCTCGATGCGCTGGAGAGCTGAAATGCGGTAGTGATGGCTGCACTCAGGACACACATGCATGTTGGCTTCCATCTGCCGACGATAAATCATCGTCGAGCAAGACGGGCAACGCAGCCAGAGCCCTTCGGGGATTCCTCGGCGACTTTTCGACTTCGTTTTCTGCACGCTTTGTGTCGCGATCTGGCTCATACTGGTATCCTTTGTCTACCGAGGGTCACGATTTCATCAATCGGCTCTCTCGGCTCATCAATGGCTATTTTAGGCCGTTTTTTTAGGCCGTTTTCTTAGGCAATTTTTGTCTTCCGTGCACAATGGGAGTCCACGACTTCTCTATCCAATGTAAATGACTCTGGCATGGGCGGACTGCCATGATGTTCCCAAACATCGGACAGCGGCTTCTGGTCCAGCCAGCATTTCAACACGGCCCACGCATAAGGCCTGAGCACCAAGCCCACAATCGGATGCTCTGATTTGAGCTTACGCAAACTCTTAAATAGTTGAGCAAGAACCCGCTCTTGAACAGCTTCAAGTGATTCACCATCAGGCGGAGCAACAGTCCCAGGCTGCGTAATCCATTGGGTGTACACACTCGGAAAACGATCCTCAAGATCACTGCGGAGTACGCCTTCCCACAAGCCGAGATCGAGCTCTGATAAATTGTCATTCGCTTTGATCTTGGCATCATGTGAACCCGCCAGAATCCGAGCACATTGCATTGCGATGTCTGATGGGCCACACAAGATCGTGGACATTTTAGATCGCAAATCATTGATGCTCGAACTCTCACAAGTTGCATTTGTAAGATTGATCAGCGATTCATCGGTCGGGGGGAGATCTGTAATGCCGCACAGGCGATCCTGATCGTCCCATCCCGTGGTGCATGCTTTGAGCAAGATGATTGTGTAGCGAGATGGTTTTGGCATGAATCCGTCCTGGGCCTTCGATTGGAGATTACAATTCAACCGGTGAGACCACTGTAGCAGTCTATCGTCCGCATCGAGTATTTCTCATGAACCCTAGCAGTAATCAACATTTGTAAGCACTTGCAAACAAGACGCTTCGTAGTCCCATCACCCGCGCAATATACGGATGATCTCGCCCCACTGATCCCTCGGTTTCCCGTAGACCGCCGACCCCGCGACCAGTACATCAAACCCTGCTTGGCGAGCAAGCTCTGCGGTCTCAAGTCCAATCCCCCCATCAATTTCCAGCCGTTGATCATCACGCAGCAGCGGAGCGATCCTTCGCCCTTTGTCAAGTACCTCAGGTATAAACGCCTGCCCACCAAAACCAGGATTCACACTCATCACCAGCACCAAATCAAACGCATCCACCACAGGCAATACCCGCTCCACATCCGTCGGCGGATTGATCACAATCCCCGTATGCACACCCAGATCCCCGATCACCCCACACAGATCCCGCGCATGCTGCTCAGATTCACACACCTCAATATGAAAGCTCAGTAGATTCGCCCCAGCATCTGCAAACGGCTTGAAATACGCCCCCGGATCAGACACCATCAGATGCACATCCAAAAACACTTCAGGAAGCGCCTTTCTCAGCGACTCCACCACCGCAGGCCCCATCGAAAGATTCGGGACAAAGTGCCCGTCCATGATGTCCACATGCAACAAATCTCCCCCCGCCTCCAGCGACGCCCAAGCATCATCGGCAAGACTGGCAAAGTCCGCCGCCAAGATCGAAGGAGCAATCAACGGCTGTACCGGCTTGGTAGACATCAAATCATTCATCCCCCACTCTAGTGCCTTGACCCAATCCGAGCAGTACCATACCGAGTCCCAATGGATACTTTCAGGAGACTTAGAAAAATGCCCACCGCAACCGACCTTTCATCCAAACTCGAATCCATCGGCCAATCCGCCCTCGCCAAATACCTCGCTGGCGTTCAAGGCGACGCCGCCGACATCCTCTTGAACCAACTCAACCAGTTCAGCCTCGACGAAATCGCCCAATATATCAAAACCTATGGCCCAACCTATCACCCAACCCCCCCAGAAGATTCCATCGCCCCCGCCCCATACTTTTCGATAAGCGACACCTCTTGGGACCGAGCAACCTATCAGAAAAAAGGCGAAGAACTCGTCGCCGCCGGCAAGATCGCCTGCTTCACCGTCGCCGGCGGGCAAGGCTCCCGCCTCGGATACGATGGCCCCAAGGGTTGCTACCCAACCTCATGCGTCACCAACAAATCTCTCTTCGAAATGTTCGCCCAGACCATCTACGCCAACGAACGCAAGTACAACGCAACCATCCCCTGGTACATCATGACCAGCCCGCTCAACCACGAGCAGACCGTCGCGTTCTTCAACAAGCACTCCCACTTCGGGCTCAATCCCGACAACATCAAATTCTTTGAGCAAGGCGTCATGCCCAGCTTCGACGCTGCGACTGGCGACCTTCTCCTGAGCGACCCTACGCACCTAGCAACAAACCCCGACGGGCACGGCGGGGCCTACAAAGCACTCCACAAATCAGGCGCACTCGAAGACATGATCGCCCGAGGCATCGAGCAACTCAGCTACTTCCAGGTTGACAACCCCAACGCCAAAATCGTTGATCCCGTCTTCCTCGGGCTCCATGCCTTCTCGCCTGAATCATCGGGCGAGTTCAGTTCAAAGATGGTCGCCAAGGCATCATGGGACGAGAAGGTCGGCGTTTTCTGCCGCGTCGGGGACACGCTTTCTGTGGTCGAATACTCTGACTTACCAACAGAACTCGCCCAGATGACCAATGACGATGGGGAACTGATGTTCAACGCCGGGTCCATTGCGATCCATGCGATTTCTATCGCCTTTATCAACAAGATCGCCACCGATCCGAGCTACGCGCTTCCGTTCCATCGGGCCGTCAAGAAGGTCGCTCACTTTGACCCCGCCACGGGGCAGCATGTCGATCCACAAGAACCCAACGCGATCAAGCTTGAGCAGTTCGTCTTTGATGCCATTGCACTAGCAGATCGTTCGATCGTTCTGGAAACCGACCGCATCGAAGAGTTCGCTCCGGTCAAAAATGCAACGGGTGCTGATTCGATTGAAACCTCGAAGCGGCTTCAATCTCAGCGGGCCGCCAACTGGCTCGCCAAGAACGGCGTCACCATCCCAACCAACGACGACGGCTCCGTCAATGCAACCATCGAACTCTCCCCCTTGACAGCGCTGTGTTCAAATGATCTCGCAGGAACAGACCTCCCGGATTCCATCGAACCCGGCGCGAGCATTGAGCTATGACCGACAGCCAGTCGAGCGAGTACCCAACCGTTGACAGCCGCTTCAAACAACTCCCCGAATCCCTAAAAGCCAAATCCAAGCACATGACACTCGGCGACAATGTCCCCGCGCTGGTGGTTCATCCAGATTTCGACAAATCACACCAAACCCCCTGCCCCTGGGTCCTCTGGATCCATGGCCGAACTGTGTATAAAGAACTCGATCCCGCTCGCTACAACCGCTGGGTCCGCGCTGGCATCGGCACCATCGCCATCGACCTCCCCGGTCACGGCCAGCGACTCACACAAGACGGCCACTCCCCCACCCAAACCATCCACAACCTCACCCAGTGCGTCTCTGAAATCCCTGCGATCCTCGAATCCGTCGCAGGCCTCAACATCTTTGACATGACCAAATCCGCAATGGGGGGCATGTCGGCCGGAGGCATGATCGCCCTGCGATACCTCTGCAATCAACACCACTTCCTGGGCGCCACCATCGAATGCACCACCGGCGATCTCCTCGGACTTTATTTTCCACAAACCCCTATCAAATCAGGCCTCTCACGCGTCCACCACGACCGCGCCGAAGTCGAGGTCCTTGACACACCCACTCATTTGGAAGGCTTCAAACCCATCCCGCAGCTGGCGATGCACAACCAAGCCGACGAGGTTATCCCCTACGAAGTACAATCCAGATTTATCCAAACCCTCAAAGCCCATTACCAGCAGCACAATGCCGACCCCGACCAAATCCAACTCATCACCTACCAAGACACCGGGGCGATCCAAGAGCACGCCGGCTTTGGCAAATACGCCGCCGATGCCAAAGGCCAACAACTCGCCTTCCTCAAACAACTCTTCAATCTCTAACTCCCCCTCCCCCTTCCTTTACCCTTCTTCCTCCCCCCTCTCTTTTCTTCCCCAACCCATTTCTTCTCTGCGTCCTCCGCGCTCTTTGCAATCTCTGCGTACCTCTTCTCTTTCGACTACCATCGCCCAATGCCCAAGCCCTTCCAAAACCTCAAAAAACCCAAAGAAGTCTTCGCATGGGGCCTCTACGACCTGGCCAACCAATCCTTCACCCTCCTGATTATCACCCTCCTATTCCCAATCTACTTCAAAATCGTCGCTGTAGGTGATGAGCAACGAGGCGACGCCCTCTGGTCCATCGGCGTCTCCGCCGCACTCTTCACCGTCGTCCTCCTCTCCCCCTTCATAGGCACCTACGCCGACGCCCGCGCCAAACGCAAACAGATCCTCATGATCACAGGCACCATCTGCTCCCTCCTCACCATCACCATGGTCTTCATCTCCCCAGGCCAATGGTGGCTTGGACTCGCCCTCTTCATCCCCGCCAACATCTGCTACCAGCTCGGCGAGAACCTTCTCGCCAGTTTCCTTCCCGGACTCTCCACCCCAAGAACCATCGGCCGGGTCTCGGCGATTGGGTGGGCGATGGGCTACCTCGGCTCGCTCCTGCTTCTCCTCTGCGTCATCACGGGAGTCAAACTCTTCGGCTGGTCCGACACCATCCACTGGAAATGGTTCTTCATCCTCGCAGGACTCTGGTTCTTCGTTTGGATGCTCCCCTTAGGTTTCGTCCTCCACGAACCAAAGCCCGACCAACCCGAAACCGAAACCACAGGCCTCAAACTCGCCATCGAACGCCTCATCGCCACGCTCAAAGAGGCCTCCCACTTCAACCAGCTCACCCGTTTCCTCATCGCCTTCTTTATCTATGGCCTGGGTGTCCAGACCATGATCGCCTTTGCCGCCATCCTCGCCAGCGACTTTGGAATCAAAGAAATGGGCCTCTTTGTCTTTA
>JAESRA010000179.1 GCA_016764895.1 Phycisphaerales bacterium
CGAGCCGCTGGCGAACTTTCGTCCGGTGGTTGAAGCGGTCAAGACGATCGCGGCCCCTTGGGGGATGGGGATTAGTGCTCGAAAAATCACGATTTCGACGGTGGGCATGCACAAGGCGATCGAGAAGCTGGCCGAGGAACTGGATCTACCGGTGACGCTTGCGTTGTCGCTCCATGCGCCCAATGACGCGTTGCGACGGGAGTTGATTCCTTGGGCCGAGTTTACTTCGATTGTCGATCTCAAACATGCGTGTAAAAAATGGTTTGCCAAGACTGGGCGGGAGATCACGCTTGAATATGTGTTGATTGGTGGGGTGAACGATCAATCCGAGCACGCTTTGGAACTGGCACGGGTCTGTAAGGATTTGCGGGCCAATGTGAACTTGATCCGGTACAACGAGGTGGCGGGGCTTGATTTCAGACGGCCCAATACCGAAGATGTGCATCGTTTCCAGTATCTTCTCCGCGAAGGTGGGGTCAACTGTCATATTCGCGCCAGTCGCGGGCGTGATATTGCCGCGGCGTGCGGGCAGTTGCGACACGAGCATGTGAGAAGCTGATACAGTGGGATTGATGCTGCAAATCCAATCGACAACCTCGTCATACAATTGGGCTGAGGAGTTCCGCACAGGAACGCCGCAGCACTGGTTGGTGATCGGCGTGTGCGCGTTGCTGATGGCGAGCTGGTGTGTCGCTGGTAAGCGGCTACTTGCAGGCGATACCCAGATCGGGCGATCCAAAGAACGCCGGCTCAGGCATTGGATCGGGTGGTTCATTATTCTTTCGCAGACCTTGATTTTCATCCGGCGACTAACGCCTGGGCAGTGGGATGTGCAGGATTCGTTGCCATTGTATATGTGCCGGTGGACGGTGTGGATTGTTGGGTGGTCGATGCTGACACTGAATCCCAAGGCGCGGGCGTTGACGCTTTTTTGGGGATTGGCACTGAGTACGCAGGTATTCTTTACACCATTTATACAGGATGGGCATGGGTCGCTTGGGTTCTGGATCTACTGGTTGAATCACCTACAGATCGTGGGTGTCGCTCTGTATGATGTGGTGGTGCTGGGGTACCGGCCGAGGTTCAAGGATTTGCGGTTTGCGGTGCTTGCGGGGGTTGGCTTTAGTGTGTTTGTGTTTGTGGTCAATATTGTGCTGGGCACGAACTATGCGTATCTTGGTTCTGCTAATCATGATGAGGCGTCGATTATTGATGTGCTGGGGGCGTATCCGATGAGGGCGGTGTGGATGGTGGTTGGGGGTGCGATGGTGATGGGCATTGTGTACTTGTTCTCGGCGGGGGCGATGCGGCTTCGGACGCAGGTGTTGAAGAAGCCGCCGCCACGGTTCATCGATTCCGATCCCCCAAACCCCCCAATAGACAACACGGAATGATCCATCTCGCTACACTCGAATCATGGTGATGCTTCTTGTTATCCTGTGCGGCAGTGCGTGCTTGATCTCATTGATTGGGACTTGGATCACGCTGCGCCTGAGCCGGCGGCTTGGGGCTTTGGATAGCGATCCTATAGAGGGACAGGTCAAAAATGATACGAGGCCGGTTCCCAATACCGGCGGGATCGGGATTGTGCTCGCATTGTGGCTGCCGATGCTTTCCGGGCTGCTCGCTGTGACCTTTCTCGATGCGGAAACATTTACGGGGATGCTCGAACCGGTGCAGTCGGTGTGGGGGGATTTGCAAGAGCGGGTGGCTCTTGGGTGGGGGTTGCTTGGGTGCATTGTTGGGTTGCATGTGCTTGGGCTTGTTGATGACCGCCGCCCGATGGGGGCACGATCGAAATTGGTCATTATGTTGGTGCCTGCGGTGATTTTTGCGGTGTTCTTTGATACGCGGTTGCTGACGATGCTTGATGGGTACGCCGGGGGTGCGTGGCTGAGTATTGTTTTGACGGTGGTGTGGATCGTGGCGATTACCAATGCGATGAACTTTATTGACAACATGGATGGGCTCAGTGCGGGGATCGCGGCGATTGCTGGGGGGTTGTTTCTCATTGCGGCGATCCTCAATGCCCAGTGGTTTATTGGGGTGATTTTGGCGCTGATGGTTGGGGGGTGCTTGGGGTTCTTGGTGTTTAATTTTCCGCCTGCGAGGATTTTTATGGGTGATGGCGGGTCGCTGGTGATTGGGTTTGTGCTGGCGATTACGACGGTGCGGACGACTTATATTCCGGTTGATGGTGCAGGCCCGATGGCTGGCGGGTGGTATGGATTGCTGATGCCGATTGCGGTTTTGGCGGTGCCTTTGTATGATTTTGTGACGGTGACGGTGATTCGTATCTATCAAGGGAAGAGCCCGTTTGTTGGGGATTTGCAGCATTTTTCGCACCGATTGCGGGATCGGGGATTGGGGAATCGGGGGACGATTCTGGTGATCTATGCACTCACGGCGTGCTCCGGGATCGCGGGGATTTTATTGACGCGGGCATCGGCGTGGGAAGCGGGGATGCTTGGGGCACAGGTGGTGATGATCTTGGGGGCTTTGGCGTTGTTTGAGTATCGGTCGCCACCGAAGCGGGGGAAGCATGATTGAGCGATCCAAGAACAAACGCGATCTGATTGCGGTTGGGTCTATGTGTGTGCTGGTTGTGCTGGTGTTGATCCGGGCGATGAGCAGCCATGAGCCGTTTCCGATGTGGGATTCGGATCCGTATGTGTTTAGTATGCCTTTGACGGGGATTACCAGTGGATATGGGATTTTGCTCAATGCGTGTGTGATGGTGTTGAGTGTGGTGATTTTGGTGTGCTTGCCGGGCTCGGGGCGCGCGGATTCTTTGATGCGGCTGCTGCTCGGTATTGGGAGCGTTGGGCTTGGGGTGCATTTGGTGCTTGATCCGGCCAATATGGTCAATGGATCGACACTCGGGGCGATGATGGCGGCGATGATCGCCTCGCGCGGATTCCTGATGGCGCATCCGAAATGGATCAGTGTCTTTGTGCCGATTGTGCTTGGGGCGGGTGTGTTTCTTGGGGTCTATGGGTTCCATCAGGTCTTTATCCAGCATCCGTTGACCGTCGCTATGTATGACCAGAACAAAGAGGCCTTCCTCAATGCTCGTGGGTGGAGCGATGGGTCGTTCGAAGTCATGAGCTATGAACGCCGGCTGCGGCAGCCTGAGCCGACGGGGTGGTTTGGGCTTGCCAATGTGTATGCGAGCTTTGTGGCGGCGTTCGGGATCGCGATGCTCATGGTGACGCAATGCTCGATCCGCAAAGCGTGGTGGATGGTGAGCGGATTGATTGCAGGATTGCTGCTGGCGATTTTGCTGGTCTCCAAATCCAAGGGGGGGATCGGGGCGGCGGTGCTTGGGTTTGGGATCATTCAGTACGCACTGGCCCGGCACCGCGGGCGGCCGAGCCGGGTCGGGACCAGCACGCTGTGGGGATGTGTTTTGGTCATGGGAGGCGTTGTTGGCGGGGCGTTGATGCACCAGCTTTCGTTGCTGTTTCGCGGGCAATATATGGTTGGGTCGATGCGGATTTTTGCGGAGAATCCGATTTTGGGGGTTGGGCCTGGGAAGTTTCAGGATGCGTATATGGTGCATAAGCCATCGACGAGTCCGGAGGATGTGACCAGTGCGCACAACTTGCTTTTTGATTTGATTGCTCAAATGGGGCTGGCGGGGATTGCTTGGGTTGGGGCGTTGGTGATTCTGATCTGGTCGGCGCGGCTGCCTAAGCGCGATGAGGTTGAATCGGATGCGGTTCCTCGGGGCGTGCTTGTTCGGATGATTCCGTTGATGGTGTTGGTTGTTGGGGTTGGGGTGATTCGGCTGCAGACCAATGCGATGGATCTTGAGTTGATGTTGTTGCTGCTTGCTGGGGTTGGGCTGTGGATGGGGGTGAGTGTGTTGCTTGGGGTGTTTGGGTCGTTGCGGACGCTGCAGATGGCGGCGATGAGTGCTGGGGTTGTTTTGGTGATTCATTCGATGCTTGATTTGACGCCGGTGTGGATTGTCAGCGGGCCTCTCTTTGGGTTGTGCTTGGGGCTTGGATTCCGCGGAATTCTCGTTGAAACAAGTACAAAGATGCGGCGGATTCCGAATCTGGTGGCGGCTGGTGGGCTTGGATTCGTTGTGGTGATGTCAGGCATCGGCGCAACCAATGTCATCGCGCGCGATCAACGGCTGATTGAACTGGGGCGAGTAGCCCAAGAGATCGCCGAGCTTCGTTCTTGGCTCCAAACTGAAGGGCCATCTCAAGAACTGGCAGATCGGGTTTCTGCGTTTGGTGGTATTGTTGTTCGGGTTGATGGGCGGTCGATCAATGAGTCGCTCAGAGGAGTTGAGTTGCGTGATCGAGTGAGTGCTGCTCAGGGTTTGATTGAACTTGCTGGGAAGTACGATGACCCGAAGCTGACCATCACCGCTCTTGAGCAGGCGATGAAGGCCGCGATGATTTTGGATGCTCAAGGGGGCGACAGCGGAGCGATGTGGGTGTTGGTCAAGGAGGCCTCGGATCGGCTTGGGGAGGGCGACACTTTTGGCGAGCTTAAATGGGCCGGGCAGGGATACATCACGCTGGCTCGGCGGGGTGAAGATTTTGGTGGGATTCTGGAGTTGGCGATGTCGAGATGGGTTCGGGCTGATGCTCTGAATCCGCATGATCCCAAGCATGCTGTTCGGGTTATGGAGTTGGCTTTGGAGATGGGGAATCCAGAAGAGGCCAGCGATTGGGCGCGTAAAGCAATCGAGCGATCTGATCGGATGCGGCTTGATCCACTCAAACAACTGAGCCCTGAGGTTCTCAGGCGAGCCCAAGGGGTCGCCAATAGTGAGTAATGGGCACAATTTGGGTCTTCTATGGTCCGAGAATACGGATTCTGGGGTCGTATTTGCTTGAAAAACGATCCGGGGTCGCTAGGATTGCACACCTTCGCGTCGTCGGCCTACATTGGGTTGCTCGTCGTGATGTATTTGATCGTGTTTGGCGGTGCGGTATTCGTATAGATAGTCGCTGCCTAGGTATGTGCCGGAGTTCAAGTTATGGATGAGTCATCAGACCCAGATCCCGACCGAGGTGGATCTCGCAAAGCGGATGCAAGCATTGCATTGATCGCGTGATCCATCCATGAATACTTGAAACACACACTCCGAATCAAGCCAAGCAAATCAAACCAAGCAAAGCACTCAATCAGTCAATAGCGTTATCCGGGATCAGCCGACTGATTCCTTAGTATGCCCGCCCAATCGTTTGAGATGGTCGAGCAACACAGTTCACCACACTTGACCAAACGAAGGTCATACGAAACGACCGTTTAAAGACCGTCTAAGAGAAGGATTTACCACCATGCCCACCGACCTTTCATACATCCGCAACATCGGCGTTTGTGCCCACATCGATGCGGGCAAGACCACCGTCACCGAACGCATTTTGTTCTACACAGGCAAGAGCTACAAGATCGGTGAAGTCCACGAAGGCACCGCGACCATGGACTTCCTGCAAGAAGAACAAGAACGCGGGATCACCATTCAATCAGCAGCAACGACCTGCCCTTGGACACACAAGGGCAAAGAGTACAAGATCAACCTGATCGATACGCCGGGCCATGTGGATTTTACGATTGAAGTCGAGCGTTCGCTCCGCGTACTCGACGGCGCGATCGCAGTCTTTGACGGCAAGGAAGGCGTGGAAGCCCAGTCCGAAACCGTTTGGCGTCAGGCTGACCGTTACAACGTCCCGCGTATCTGCTTTGTCAACAAGATGGACAAGCTAGCTGCCGACTTCGAATACAGCTTCAAGACCATCAAGGAACGCTTAGCTGCTCCAGCCGTCGCCGTCCAGATCCCCATCGGCGCAGGCGACACCTTTGAAGGCGTCATCGACCTTTTGGGCATGAGGGCCTACTACTTCTC
>JAESRA010000180.1 GCA_016764895.1 Phycisphaerales bacterium
AAGCACAATATTTCCCCAATAAAAGACAGCGATACAATAGCGATACTTAACACAATGCGTTTGCACCAAAATACCAAAGCTCAGTATTACCATCATGACGGTTCTCTATTAAAGTCAATGGTTACAATACAACGACTAGACGATAATTTAGTATTTTTCATGACATCAACCAAAGCACAACCCATCGTCGGGATTGACCTCGGCACCACCAACTCGCTCGTTGCCTTCAACGATGCCGCCGGATCGCGGATCCTCGGTCATGATGAACCAATGCTCCCCTCGGTCGTCCGCTTCAACACCGACGGCTCAACAACCATCGGCACCGAAGCCCTCGCCCAAGCAACCCAGCACCCGCTGACCACCATCCACTCGGCCAAACGACTCATGGGACGATCCCTCGATGATGTCCGGCCCGATCTTGCCTACCTGAACTATCGCGTCGTCGAAGGCGAGCACAACACCGCCCGCGTTTCAATCCCAACCAATGACGGCGAGCGATTGGTGTCGCCTCAAGAAATTTCCGCACATATCTTGCAGTCGCTCAAAGAACGCGCCGAGACCCAGCTTGGGCTCGAAGTCACCAAAGCCGTCGTCACCGTGCCGGCGTACTTTGATGATGCCCAGCGACAGGCGACCCGTGACGCCGGGCGATTGGCAGGGCTTGATGTGGTACGAATCGTCAACGAACCAACGGCCGCCGCGCTCGCCTACGGCCTAGGCACCGGCGGAACCAAACCCAAAACCATCGCAGTCTTCGATCTCGGAGGCGGAACTTTCGATATTTCCATCCTGCGGATCACCCCCAGCGATGACACAAACCCAACAGATTTCTTTCAAGTTCTCTCAACCGCTGGCGACACACACCTCGGCGGAGATGATGTCGACCACATGCTTGTCCGTTTGTTTATGGATGAAATCAGCGAGATGCTGGAAGTCAAGATCGAAGCGAACCAACAAACCTTCGACGCCTCAACGCGCACGGCTTTATCCCAGTTCGCCCGCACCATCAAGCACACGCTCTCTGAGCAAAGCTCCGCCAGCGTCCGGATCGAACTTGGGAATGATCGCGTGTACGAACGCGTGGTCAGTCGTGATGAGTTTGAGGGGTTGATTTCGGATTGGATCGAGCGGACGATGGCCGCGTGTGATCGAGCGATTCGTGATGCGTCAAAGCAGCCCGGCGGGAAATCTATTGACGCGCTGGTGATGGTCGGCGGCTCGACCCGAATCCCGCTGGTGCGAGCCAAGGCCGGGGCGTTCTTTGGGATCAAACCCTACACGGCACTCGATCCCGATAAAGTCGTCGCGATGGGGGCAGCGATCCAGGCATCGATTTTGGCTGGGACAACCACCGGCTCACTGCTGCTTGATATCGTCCCGTTGTCGCTTGGGATTGAAACCGCCGGCGGCGCAGTCGCCAAACTCATCATGCGGAACACGACGGTACCATCGCGCGCGATCGAACGATTCTCAACACAAGTCGACGGGCAGGTCAACATCAAACTCAATGTCCTCCAAGGCGAACGCGAGATGGTCGAAGACTGCCGCTCACTTGGAGAGTTTGAACTCCGAGGCATCCCCCCGATGCCCGCCGGGGTGCCCAAACTCGTCGTCGAGTTTCTCGTCGATGCCAACGGCGTCCTCAATGTCAGCGCGATCGAAGAACGATCCGGGAAGCGGACATCGGTGCAGATCGTCCCCAACCACGGATTGACTGAGGCCGAGGTCGATCGCATCGAGCAAGAAAGCTTCACCCACGCCAGAGAGGACATGACCCGCCACCAGATTGCTGATTTGATTGCCAACTCATCACTCGATCTCAAATGGATAAGTGAGCGATTTGAGAAGTACGCCGGGCTGCTCGAAAATGGGTATCGAAATGAACTCCAATCAAAGCTCGACACACTTGACGACTTCATCAAACGGGCAAGAGCGGACTGGCAATCCGTTGACCCAAGCGTATTTCACAACGCCAAAGAAGAACTGGATCAAACGAGCATCCGCTTACAAGAAATCGGTATCACTGCGTCTTTGCAGGATGACAAGGATTAATCCGGCCCGATAACCGAAGATTGATCTGCATTCACGACCAACAAGGATGTCTTTCTCAAACTCTATGAAATTGGTGCCGATCTGAAGGACACACCTTATATGTCTTGCAGAGGAGTCCCCAGATGCACCATCCCATCCATGTCTTGTTCTTGTTGGCCTTGTTTTTAACAAGCCCCGTCGCATCGGCACAATCTGTTGATCTCACGGGCTACTGGAAACTCGATGATGATAAAAAATCCACAATCGCCGTCGACTCCACCGGCACAAGCGACGGCATCGTTCATGGCGATGTCAAATTTAAAATAAATGGAGTCAATGTCAACTCTGACGCCATCAAAGTTAACAAAGCCGGAGCGTACATCGAAGTTCCGCATCACGACGACTTCCTAATCAACGAAGGAACGGTTGCATTCTGGTTCAAGGCAGACACAACCTCAGGACGACAAGGCCTCTTTAGCAAAGACTCCAACAGCTACGACACCGGCGGACACCTCTCCATCTATCTCCACGGACAGTATCTCAAGGTTCGTATGCAGAGCAAAACCACAAGCTACGAACTCAAATCGAAATCCAACATTAACAAAAACAAATGGTACCATGTCGCCTTCGTGTTCGGCCCCGGCGGAATGGAACTGTATATCAACGGCCAACTCGAAAAAACCAACAGCTATGAAGGCGGCTTTGGAACAAGCTCCGGAGGCACCGGAAACTTTGAACCATTGGTCATCGGAGCCCTGTCTTGGTTGTCAGGAAATAAAGTCGCAACGCCCACCAAAGATCACTTCCACGGAAGAATCGATGAAGTCGCCATCCTCTCCAACCGCCTGATCAGTTCCACCATCACCGATCTGTACAACCAAACAGGTGAAAATGGGCAACTGAGTCTCAGTGACTTTGGCGGACCACCTCCAATCTACTATGTCCGAACAAACGGCTCAGATTCCAACGACGGACTTTCCCCCGACAAAGCATTCAAAACCATTCAGCACGCCGTCACCAAATGTTCACAGCCGGGGATCACTGTGTATGTCGGACCCGGAACATACAATGAAAAAATCCATATCGGCGACAAAAATACTCACAAAGGATCGGTCACAGGAACAGCGGCGTTGCCAATCCGCCTGATCGCTGATATCACCGGCGAGTTCACGCACGGCAATCCGGGAGCTGTGATTCTTGATGGCCAAAACATAGAAAATATGGGATTTGAGATCAAAGATGTCGAGCACTGGACCATCCAGGGATTCACGATTCGCAATCAAACAGAATACGGCATCTACATCAAAAATGGTGCTGCATCAGCCCTGAATTGCACCATTGAAGTCCCTCGAAAATACGCTTTTTATGCTGAATCTGTCGGGAGTATTACGATTGCCGATTGCATCTTTGAACGCGACGCCGACTCGGCACACATGATCTGGATCTACCCAAAAAGCAATCTCACGCCAGCCGCTGACAAAATCATCATCACGCGCAACGACATGACGCTCAAGGGCGATCTCTATATGAGTACGGGTTATGAAATTGGCTGGGGCGCCACGCGAAACCGCCAGCGTCATAATCGCTACATTTATGGCGTAATTTTATACACCGGTTGGGGATACAACTCCAATCTGCTATTTGACGAAATCCAAATCACGAACAATCAAATCTCCGACAGCTACCTACCTCTCTACTCAAATGTCATGTCATCAAAATCTATCCCTACGAAAGTGGTTATGGCAAACAATACCATAGTCGGATCAATCTACAGCACCTATTCAAACTGGGACAGCAATGACAATGGCATAATCATCAACAACATCATTGACACCTGTTTCTACGGAACAATCTCACTCAATGAAAGAAAAGCAAAAACACTGGTCGCCGACAAAATAATCGAAAACAACATCACCTATTTGATGGCGCGATTCCGCAGGTCCTTCGAGTTCAACATCATCACGGGCAATCCGATGTTTGTTGATGCACCGGCGGGTGATTTTTCGCTCGCCAAGGGCTCCCCAGCAATCGACGCCGGCATCAATCTCAACGCACCAGAAATCGACATCACGGGACTCCTCCGCCCAACCGATGGCAACAACGACGGCGTCGCACAAGTTGACATCGGAGTCTCCGAACTCATCAACTTCGGAGCCCCGACCAAAATCAAAGTCGTTCAGTGGCGTGAAATTTCTGGACACCGAGATATGAGCAACGATTAGAGCCAGCTACGCGGCATCTGACAGCGTGTTGACATACAATCGGGGTCGAGGACCCCATGAACGAAGACACACGCAATGCCACTGGATCACGCTCCAGAACACACAACTTCGGTTTAATCACCGGACCGATTCTTGCAACTGGCGTATACATTTTCCTCGGCGGTGCCGTGGAACTTGACGAAAATGCCCGCCGGCTCGCAGCCGTCGCCGTACTCATGGCGGCGTGGTGGGTCACAGAAGCCATCCCGCTGGCCGCGACTGCACTCCTCCCGATCGTCTGCTTCCCGCTCCTCGACATCCTCCCCATCGGGGACACCACCGTCCGCTACGGCCACAAACTCATCTTCCTCTTCATGGGCGGCTTGATGCTCGGCAAAGGACTCGAACGCTGGGGTGCCCACAAACGCCTCGCCCTGTTCATCATCCTCATCGTCGGCACCGGACCACGCCAGATTGTCGCCGGCATCATGCTCGCCTCGGCGATCCTCAGCGGGTTTGTCTCCAACACCGCCACCGCAATGATGATGCTCCCCATCGTCCTCTCCATCGGCGTGCTTGCCGCAGGTGACGACTACGAAACACCACAAGCCAAACGGTTCAGCGTTTGCCTATTGCTCGCACTCGCCTACGGCGCTTCCATCGGCGGCATCGCGACCATCACAGGAACCCCGCCCAACGGATTCCTCGCCGGGTTCTTGACCCAAGAGATGGGCGTAGAAATGACCTACGCCCGCTGGCTCGGGCTGGGGGTGCCACTGACAATCGTCATGCTCCCGATCAGTTGGGCGTATCTGGTCTACATCGCGATGCCTGTTCGCGTTGGCGAAATTCCAGGCGGACGCAAGTACATCCGCCAGCGCATCGACGCGCTCGGCCCCATGAGCAACGCCGAGAAACTCTCCGTCTCAATCTTTGGTCTGACCGCATTCCTCTGGATCACCCATGGCTGGATCGAGACATGGCTTCAAAATAACTACTTTCCTGATTTTCCCAAAATCGACGACGCAACCATCGCCATCGCCGGCGCGATGCTCATGTTCATGACACCAACAGATCGAACCTTCAAAACCCGCGTGCTCTCCTGGAAGCACGCCGAGACAATCCCTTGGGGAGTCCTCATCCTTTTCGGCGGCGGGCTCGCACTGGCCAAAGGCGTCACCCACACCGGACTCGATACATGGATCGGTCTGCAGATCGCCACATTGGGAAACCCCGGTCAACTCCCATTACTCGGTGGCGTGACCACGCTCATTGTGTTCCTCACCGAGATCACCTCCAACACCGCCACCACCAGCACCATGCTCCCGGT
>JAESRA010000181.1 GCA_016764895.1 Phycisphaerales bacterium
CAACCCCATCCGATCCTCCCACCCCGCCATCGACTCCATCGGTTCTCTCGAAGGATCAAAGAAATCCCCCAGCACCTTCCCAAACAACGCCACCCGTCTCGTGTTCTTCATATCCCCCGCCCAATGCCCACAAGGCACACAAAATCGCCATTTAAGCCCAGGATCAGAATCAATCGCATTGAACACCGCCGCCGCCGAAGGCGCCGGGGCCACTTCATCGCGCCGCGCCAACATCGCCACCGTAGGCACCCGCACCTTCCGCCCATGCACCACCGCATCCATCAGCCGCAACCGATCAATCAACTCCTCACGCCGATCCCCATGTTCATCAAGAATCCCATTGAACCGTCCACTGAGCCCGCCTCTGGAGTGTTCCAGTCGCCACCGCCACGCCCCCAGCGAAGGCACTTCGAGCCCCAACCGATCCACAATAGGCCTCCCCAGCATCCGCCCAGACAACTGCGCCGCCGCAATCGTCGCCAATCCACCCCCAAGCGATCGCCCATGCAAATACACATCTGGATGCCCCGTCTCCCCTTCCATCCAAGGCTCCAAATCTTTCGCATCCCGCCCAAGCAACGCATTCCGCATCACACGCACCCCATTACACACATCGGCAAGCGCATGAGGCAGCACCCAATCCTTATGCTCATACCCAGCAAACCCATCGGTAATCCACGCTCGATCACTTTCGTCAAGGTCAATCACCTTCCCATGCACATCCGTCCGTGATCCCGGATACCCACGCAACCGAATCGCCAGCACCGCCACCCCCTTGGCCCGCACCGCAGACCAATGCCGCTCCTCATGGGCAAGCGTTTCCGGCACCGAATACCCATGCACCGTCACCAACGACGCCTTGACCGTCACACCCTCCGGCGGCGCCATCAACCGACACCCAATCCGAACCCCATGACTCGAAATATAATCATGCGTCGCTGTCGGATCAGATTCGTCAACAGTTTCCCGCACGCGCAGCACCGGCACTTCTTGCCCAAGCCGCTCAAACCACGCATTCCAGAACACCGAATGATCTGGCCCAGGCACTGGATCACCCACATGCGAATAAGTTCGCACCGCATCAAGCCCGAAATCATCCGGCAATGAATCCATCTCGTGCGATCATACTCCCTCAAAAACCATCATCTCAAGGCGTGTAGCTCTCAAAGGCCTCAGATTGCTTTTTCTCGATCATCGCCTTGCGGAGCTTTTTGTACGCTTTGTCAACCTTCTCAAGATCAATATCCGCCACCCACATCTGCGAGCTCGGCTTGCCCGCCCCCTCAACAAACGCCCCGCGTTGTGCAGTCCACATCATCGTTTTCCCATCAGGCGAGAACACAGGCAAACCATCAAACCCACGAGCATTGGTAATCCGCATCCGAGGCGTCTCATCAAGCGGGTATTGGCCAGTGGCATCCACACAGAACACTTCATAATTCCCATGCGAAATTTCACTGCTTGCATAAAACAAGTACTTCCCATCAGGCGTGTAAAACGGGCACCAGTTAACATGCTTGTTCTTGGTGATCTGAATCTCTTCCTTGATCCCCGTCACTTTGCCATCAGAATCAAACGCCAGCGTAGCGACAAAAATCTGCAACACCTTGTCACCGTTCCGATCCGAACGATAACAAATCGACTTCCCATCAGGCGAAAAGAAAGGCCCCCCGTCATAGCCCGGCTCGGCAATAAGTTCGGTATGTGATTCATCTTTGGAGTCATAAATCCAAAGATCGCCATTGGTGTCCCCCGGCTCAAGACGCGTGTAGAGAATAAACCGCCCGTCAGGCGACCAAGACCCCTCCGCATCGTACCCATCACGCTCCCAAATCAACTCCGGCTCGCTGAGCCCCATCTCCGCACAGCACATTCCAATCGCAGGCGACAGTGTCATCTCAACCATGTCCATCTCACGCGGGAACTGCCATGAATATTTCGAGGTCTCGCGTTGGAAGCCCGCGACATCGTTCCCGCTGGGAGCGACCAGTGTTGTGCCAAACAACACCCGCGATGAATCCGATGGATGGAACCATCCGCATGTATTGGATGATCCGATATTTGAAAGGTTGGTCATGTGGTTGACGCCGGTGATTTGTCCGTCTTCATCTCGAACCACATCGCACACATACATCAGGTAGTGTTCGAGCGCCTCGTCGCCCTCGGCAGGCACCGGGATCCCCTGGAAAATAATCCGCGACCCATCATGCGAAAAGTACGCTTCCCCGGCCTTGACAAACCGGTCCGCATCAGTAATCTGCAAATGGTTCGTCAAAAACCCCGCCTCATTACTCGACCACTCCGAATCCCACTCAGGATTCGGATTCCCAGCCAGCGAAACTGAACAGAGTACAGAAACAGCAACACCCAAACCAAGAGCGGTACAGGCACGATCAAAAGAAACGGATACACTTGTGTTCATGGGTGATACTAGGTCTTCACGACGCAAATATCGAAATCCGCCAACGATCGACGAGTCGATAATTCGCCGCGTCCAGACCGGACCAATACCCATCTTCCAGTACGCCCCGCCCCAAGGCCCAGTCCCCATTCTCTTTGAAGACGAATCCTTCGTCGTCGTCAACAAACCCGCAGGCCTCCTCTCGGTCCCAGGCATCGCACCCGAAAAACAAGACTGCACCCGTTCGAGAATCCAGTCCCAATACCCAAACGCCACAGGCCCCCTCACCGTCCACCGCCTCGACCTCTCCACCTCAGGCATCATGATCCTCGCACTGAACCCCAAAACCCACAAAAACCTCTCCAAACAATTCGAAGACCGCCAAACCGCCAAACGCTACCTCGCCTTGATCGAAGGCCATCTCCAAACCGACCAAGGCACCATCAACACACCCATCCGAAAAGACATGGATGTCCGCCCACTCATGCTCGTCGACCACCTCTACGGCAAACCCTCCACCACCCACTACACCATCATCGCTCACGAACATCTCAACGACCAACCCGTCACCCGAATAGAACTCATCCCCCACACCGGCAGAACCCACCAACTCCGCATCCACTGCGCCCACCCCGCCGTCACCACAGTGGGAACTCCATCCGACACAGAAACCACAGGCCTCAACGCCCCCATCGTCGGCGACGAACTCTATGGCCACAACATCGCTGCCCCAACAGCCAACCGCCTCATGCTCCACGCCTCAATGCTCACCATCCACCACCCCATCACCGGCAAACAACTCACCTTCAAAGCCCCCGATCCCTTCTAATTCTTGCCCCTCCCCCGTCCTGACGGGGGAGGAGTCTGCGCAGCAGACGGAGGGGGTCTTTCTTTTCTTCGTCTTTCCCCCCTCCCCTCCCTCCTCAATACACAATCGCATCCAAATGCGCCTTGGGCCAACTCAACCCCGTCGCCTCCAAAATCTTCCGAAGTTCAAACATATCCGCCTCGCCAAACGCATCCCGTTCCCGCGAGTCCACATCCAGCACTCCCCAGCACTTGCCTCCGCTGCAGAACATCGGGATCACAAGTTCTGATTTATCCCTCGGATCGCACGCAATATATTCAGGCCCAAGATTCACCACATCCCCAATAATCATCGGCCGCCCAGTCCGCCAAGACTTCCCACATGTCCCATGCATCCCAATCGGCGAACACGCCGGCGTATCCCGCGATGGCCCCAGAATCATATTCTCTTGGTCATCATCAATCGTGTAGAACCCAACCCACGACACCCCCTCATGCCGAAAGAACCGCCACAGCGTGTCGGCAACCTCCCGCATCCGACGGTCCCGACTCCCCGCAACATGATTGAGCGCAAGGGCAACAGGTTCATATGCTCGGTCATACACAGACATACCACATTCTATATACAAAGAAGGAACCCGTCCAACAAAAAACCGACCAGAAAACCAGCCGGTTCAAAATTCAAAGGTGTCTAACTTTGGGGGGGTTAGAGGGTTGCGTTTGTGAAGGGGAGCATACCCAAGAAGCGTGCCCGCTTGATTGCCTGAGCAACCATTCGCTGTTGACGAGCATTGGTTCCAAGCCGCTTGCGCCCATAAATCTTGCCATTGGGGGTCATCATGCGACGAAGGCTCTCGATGTCCTTGTAATCACAGTATTCGATACCCTTGCCAGAAACTTTGGTTGCTTTGGTCGGGGTCGTTGGGAAACGGTCAAATCGGCTCATCGTTCTCACTCCGTCTTGGTCGTTGAGGCCCAGATATTTGGCAAACGCTGCCTTCCACCTGAGCGACGGATTTACTTTGCGAAGAGGAGTTTAGCCCCCCAACCCCCCCGAAGTTCGCAAACCCCCCAAAGTTCGCATGTCGAGCATCTCTTATGACTGGTCAGCCGTGGATTCAGGGCTGTTCCCCCCGGATTTGTCCCGAAACACCCGATCCAGTGCCAAAAAACCACCCTGACGCCACACCAAATACGAGGTCGGCACCAGCAATATCGTATTTCGGATCACCTGACACCATCCAACAGTGGCCTCACATACCAGATTCATATCCCCAAAGCACGAGCAATCTGCACTGATCGACTCATCAGAAATCACATGGATCAGCGAAGCAATAAAGGCCGCAAGCATGATCCAGATCGCTGCTGCACTCGCCCGTGACCAAAGCCCCAGCACGAGCAGGACCCCAGCGATCATCTCAACCCAAGGCATTATGTAAGCTGCGGTGATAATCAAATGTCCGTACTTGTCGGCATCGACAATCTCGAATCCTTTGATCGCGTTGGCAAACGATTGGGTGCTTCCGATCTTGTTGTAGGCAGCAAAGGCAAACACTCCGCCGAGTGCGAATCGTAGTGGGAGTTGGAGCAGGATGGACTCGGCCCATAGTTTGGCTTTGATGCTCATGGTGTTCCCTTGTCTGATCCGGTCGCGGTTTCAAATCCAGCCGCGACCCAGTGTTCGTATCCCGCACCCATGATCCGCAGATCGGTATACCCATACTGTTCAAGCAACGCGGCCGTATTTTTCGAGGCATCGCATTCACCGCCAACGCAATACAACACAATCGTCCCGTCCATCGGGATCGAGTCCATCACCGCATTGGCCCGCTCAATATCAGTATCAAACAACTTTGATTCGAGGAA
>JAESRA010000182.1 GCA_016764895.1 Phycisphaerales bacterium
GTCAGATAAGAACTCATAAACCGTATCCATGACCCGATAACCAACCTTTGTTCGGGTCCCGGCAGGAATTGCGCCGGGATTTTTTTGTTCATTTACCCCCCACTTCTGGCGTGATTGCCCTCGAATCTACACAGAAATGGGAATTACCCTTGTCGTCGGGTGAATGATCGGCTATCATTGACCGAACATATGAAGAGAAAAGGTGTTCGATCACCCGAGGAAGACCCGATCAGACTGGAAGAAAAGCAAGCACACTCGGCGTGTGCGTCAAGAAACCAGACCTGAAATCGAGTGCCTCACATGACATGCCAGACCCACGCACCTCTTCTCAAACTCGGCCCCGGCGGCGACTATGTATTTGAATATGACGATCATCACGCCGCATCTGGGTCACTCGTACTCCGCCCTGGGAGTTCTACCACCGGGGACAATGACCAGGCACCAGGCCTGATCACAGCAGTTCGTCGCCGGCGGATGCTCGATCTGGGCAACCTCGTCAGCGGCCAACGGAAGATGAATGCCCAGCAGGACCTGCTGACGGCCTCACTCAATCAGTTGTCCAAACTCTCGGGTACCAGATCACACACGGTCGCCCCGAACAAATCACCAAGCACCAGCATGCGGAAGGATCTAAGCCATGAATCTCACTCCAAAGCAGCTCCGAATTCTCCAACTTATCCGCGATTCACGAATTCGCCGTGGCTATTCCCCGACGATGCAGGAACTCGCCGACGAAATCGGAGTCAGCAAAGTCACGGTCTTCGAGCATGTCGAAGCACTGATCAAAAAAGGAGCCCTCGTTCGAGAAGCGAACAAGGCACGCTCTTTGTCGATTGCTGAGGGGATCGCAGTCCCTGATGAATCTCGCCCGATGAAGTACCCACTGGTCGGCAAGATCGCTGCGGGCTATCCGATCGAAAAAGTCGCCGACTCCGACGAAGTGGACCTTGTCGAGTTCTTGGGCACCGCCGATGACGGGGGCTCGACCTTCGCGCTGATTGTCGATGGCGAATCCATGCGCGACGAGGGCATCCTCGACGGCGACCTCATCCTCCTCAAACGCGCCCAAGTCGCCAACAACGGCGACCGCGTCGTCGCACTCCTCGAAGATGGATCAACCACACTCAAAACCTTCTATAAAGAAGCCGACCACATCCGTCTCCAGCCCGCCAACCCAGACTTTGACCCGATCCGCGTGCAGTTCTGCCAAATCCAAGGCATCGTCAAGGGCGTCATCCGCCGGTACTGAATATTCAGCTACCCCAATTTATGATTTCACAGTCTCAGTTCGATTTTAGTTTACGAATCAGCGGCTCAGTTGGCGGGCCAAACTGTATCTCGACGCTCGGTTCATCACGCGAGCCAGCTTGTCTATCAATAAATGAAGTGTTGATAATCTTGCGTCCTTCATCAAGTGCTTCTTTGAAAAACGCACCAGTGTCCCCGCTATAAGACGACCAAATACTATTTGCCGACTCCTCACCAGAAAGAACTCTGGTCAACAACTCTGCTGGAATCTTGATCTTCATCACATCACTCCCTTTGCTATAGCTGATCACCCCCCCAGCATACCTCGCCCGATCTTTTGCAGGCGTGACCGTCTTATCATGCTTGTGATTCCACGCCTCCCATCCGGGGCCGTACTGCACGCAAGAGAGAGCTTTATTTACATTTCGAATTCGCGCCTTGACCGAATCGGGCAACCGACCCGCTTGCGTACCCCGATAGAATGTTGTCTTCGGATACAACCTGAGAGGACCGCCGTATCCATCCTGCCGTTGCTCAAAAACAGTCACACATACAAGTGCAATTCGCCTTGCCCCAGAAACCGGTTGCTGTGGTGGATCCCACCATGTACCAACAGAGTTATATTGCTCCAGGACTGACATCTCGCTTGGATCACACAATGCACCAAGAACAGCTTGTCTCAAAGTCACCTTATTATGACCCGCATCAGGATCAATCTGTGACAAATCCCCAACTGCAGCTATCCAGACAACTAAGGGTTGAAACTTCTCTTCTGATTGATGTCTCTTTGTCCATTCTCTGGCCTGCTTTGCCTTTTTTCTAATCGCACGATAAACAGGATGCTCTGCTGGGTGTGCTGGGAGAAATAGCACTGGACCGCCTGATGATGAATATCCATGCTGCATTTTACAACTGCGAAGCATAAACCGAAGATTCTGATCCTGTAACTCCCATGTCACAGACAAATCGCCGGAAGCCACCGCTGTTAAAAACTCTTTCCATGAAGCCAGCTTGAATAACGAGTTGAACTGATTCTCCTCTGGCGGATTACATTCTCGTGATGGATCCAAACAATCGTATTCCACGCTATAAGACTGCTGCGCTGCACCAAATTTCATTCGGAGCTCCGAATGAATTCGATCAACAAATCTTGACAACTTTTCAACGGATTTTTCATCTCGATGCGAAACAGTTGTTGCTTCGATCCACAAACAATCACCAGGCGTGCCGATTTGGATGTCAGGGGTCGCCTCATCGGGTTCGTGTACGGCCTTTTCTGTCTGCAATGCTGCATATAGAAGAAGAAGCTCCCATATTCCCGGAACCGGATCTTCTACACGAAGTGCTTCACGCAATCTCTTCAATGGTCGCCCAATCCGACTCTCACATAACTCCAGCATTTCTCTAATCTGATTCTCGCTAATCATTCATTTCTCGTTTTTTAATTATATATCGTATATATGTCAGAACCTCTTATTTGATGGACGCGCCTTTGGTGTGTGGACTTTCATCACCGCTCGCAAGATCGGAAGATCGCCTTGGCGGGTGAGTTTCATGTTGCGTTCGTCGCCGGCCACGGTCACCACTTCCTCGCCGAGCCGCTGGATCAAACCCGCGTCGTCGGTGCTTGAGAGATCGTCCTGCTGATATGCGCGCACAATCAAATCCTTAGCAAACACCTGAGGCGTCTGGACCAGCACCGCATCCTCGCGATCAATCCCCCCCACGACCGCGTGCATCGGGATTGCATCGCCGGCACCGAGAATCGCCGCCAACGGATCGTCCTCGGATTTGTCGTCGATCGATTCTGGTGAAATCCGCTTGAGCGTGTCGCTCACAGGAATGACCGGGATCACTGCATCAAACCTTGCCGCGGCATCGAAGACCCGGTCGACAAGTTCAGGCGGAGTCGCGGGACGCGCCGCGTCGTGGATCGCAACATGGGTTGCTTCATCGGCAACGACAGCCAATGCGGACTCAACACTTTGCCAGCGGTGGTCCTTGCCGCCGGTGACGAGTTTGCCTCCCAATAGATTGATCCGGTCGGCGTGGCGGAGTTTGAAGTTGCTCATCGCTTCGGGATCGTGCGGGCCCGCGACGATGACCTGGCAGACATGTTCATGGGTGTTGAAAAGTTCGATGGCTCTCTGGAGGACGGTCTTGCCGCCGAGGTCTTCGTCGAGTTTGGATCGGCCCATGCCCAGCAGGTCCGCGTCCTGGCCGCAGCCGTTGAACCGGGTGGAATTGCCCGCGGCAGGGATGATGACGGCAATCTTCATGTGAACCTCGACTAGCTGGCCCGCGATGCTCGCAGGGTTCGGGTGGAATATGATGACAAGCACCTGAGTATATGAGCCGGAGAGGGATTCATGACCACACCATTGATCTATCTTGATAACGCCGCAACGAGCTGGCCCAAAAACCCTCGAGTGGGCGAGGCGATGGTCGATTTCCTAGACACCAAAGCGGGAAACCCCGGACGAGGGGGGCATGTTTTGGCGCGAGCCGCCGACGACACGATCGAAGAGGCCCGGTTCAAGATTGCCAATATGATCAACGCACCGAGCCCATCACGGGTGATCCTGACCCACGGCTGCACCGACGCGCTCAACCTGGCAATCCATGGTGTCATCCGAGCGTTACAGATTTCTGGATGCGATGGGCCTGTAAAAATAGTCGCTTCTGTTCTCGAACACAACGCTGTGTTGCGGACACTGCATTGCTACCAAGAAAACAACGCTGTTGAACTTATCACCGTTGAATGTGATGAATTCGGACGCACCGATCCAGCGCGATTCGCCTCGGCCTGTACTCCGTGTACCGCGATGGTCTGCCTTACTCATTCATCCAATGCGATGGGCACGATCCAGCCGCTCAAAGAAGTGTTCGCCGCGGTGAGCAAGGTCGCCCCCGACGCGCTGACGCTTGTGGACTCTGCGCAGACTCTTGGGCATGTGCCAGTTGATGTTCAAGCGATGGGGATTGATCTGATGGCAATCGCTGGTCATAAGGGGCTTGGGGGTCCGACCGGAACCGGCGCGCTCTACATCAGTGATCGGGCATTCCCTGATTGTTGTCAATCACAGACGCCTCGTATCTATTGCCAGCGTCGAGGCGGAACCGGATCCAAAGCCGCGGGACTTGAGATGCCGATCCAGCTCCCAGATGCGCTCGAAGCGGGCACGACCAACGCGGTCGGGTTTGCAGGATTGATCGCCGCGATTGATGCGATGAGCGCATCAGCCCACGAACACGAGATGAAACTCACCGCTCAGATTATCAGCGGACTCTCTTTGATCGATGGGATCACAATCTATGGGATGCCCGGGATTGAAGGCCGCACGCCTGTGGTGCTGTTTAATGCCCGATCAATCCCGGCCCGTCAGGTCTCCGATGTACTCGATAAAAAATTCAACATCGCCACACGCGCCGGTTCTCACTGTGCCCCGCTGGCCCACATCGCACTGGGCAATGGCGAGGATGGCGGCATCCGGGTATCACCCGGTGCTACGACGACCAATGAAGAAATCGAACGATTCCTCGAAGCTGTGCGCTTGATCGTTGCTGAATCAGCAGCGGGATCTTGAGAAAACAGTTCACAAAAAAACACCCGCACGAATGCGGGTGTCTGATTGTTTATGTGATCGGCTTTACTTGCAGCCGGTATTCATCGCGTCGATAAAGCTGAAGATATCGGAGACATCAACCTGGTTGTCCATCGTCATGTCAGCGATCTGATCGTTGGCCATGTACGCTTTGAGGAACTTGGAGATGTCGAAGAAGTCGACAGAACCATCACCCTCAAAGTCAGCGGGGCAAGACTTGAGTCCGCGGAAATATCTGCGTGCTTCGGTGACTGCTTCTGGCCCGATCACTTGCCCCATGTGACGGCCTGGAAGGTCGTCGGCTGGTGGGTGGATGCCGCCCCAGATTCTAGAGAGTGAACACTGATCCGATGCGTCCTGATAGGTCGCCCATTGGAGGGTGATATCCATCGAGGGGCCGTCTTCAAAGACGAGGAACTCGTTCATTGGTGCGACGAACTCGCCCATCCCGCCGGGGAAGAATTCGGTACCCGTGAGCAGGGTCATGATCTCAGCAGCACCACGCGAGAAGGTCGAGTGGCCCGAAACATAGCCAGCAAACGGCGGGGTCACAAAGCTTGGACGCTGGTATGGCCACCAGTTCTCGGCGAGCATCCAACCAACACCCGCGATGTCGGTATCTGGGTTGACGATCTGGGTTGGCCCGAGCCATGACTTGATGGCGATCTTGCCTTCATTTCCGAGCAGGTGCTCATGCTTCTGGCCGGGTGCCGTTGACGCTGCGGTGACGAGTTCGATGATGTCAGGGTAGAGGTTGATCCCTCCTGGGTGGAAATTTGGCAGGTTCGGATCGGAGCATTGCCCCAGATCACACATAGCCCGAAGAGCCGAGACCGGACGAATATAGTCGTAGTATCCTTTAACCGACCATGCCGCGATGGCCAGGTCGTGCATGCCGCCGCCCATGATGAGGTAGGACTTGACATCCCACTCAAGATCATCAAGGAGAGGACCTTCACCCATGAAGCGTTTCTCATTGAGTGGGTGATCTGTCACATAATTGAGCAGCGAGAACCAGTGGCCCGGAGGGGTCTCAGAGTCTGGACCATCGGCCCAGAACTCGGCGAGGATGCGGCCGTAGTCACCGCGAGGGACAATCTGTGGCTCATACGGTAAACCGGTCGAAGGATTCACATCCCAGCCAGTGCCCCAGTCTCCACCCTCAAGGTGGTTGTAGTACATGGATTCTTCGCTCATCAGTGGCATCTCGGCGTTGCCAATGGCACCAGGCGAGATGTCGATCATGACACCGTCAGAGGCATCCAGGTGTGCCGACCAAGTGACGACCATCTCAGTGCCCCACTTGAAGCGGGCATCACCTTCTGGGGTGCCGTAGTAGGGTGGTTCACCCGGATCGTGCCAGATAGCCCAGTCGATGCCGTCGCGTTCGATGACCGTCAAGTCATTTGGATTGAGTGAGAAGGATGTCACCTCGCCCCATTCAGGGCTAAGGAACTCTGGGTAACCCAACGGGATTGGGTTACCCGACTGGTCAACATAGAACTCAAGAGCCAGCGGCTGCCAGCGGTTGAGATCAATAATGTCTGGGTTCCCCGAAAAGTCCGGAAACAGTGGCGGGTTGATGGGCTCGTACACCAAGTTTGCATACCCGCCGAGTTCGTTTGCGCCGTCGGTCAGACCAAATGTAATGATTGTCTGAGCAATGCGGTTACCGAGTGACGCTGGGTCATTGCCGATCATGCCTTCGTAGGAAATGTCATACCCAAGCTCGGCCATCAGAAGGTCATATTCTGGAAACATAATGGGCGCGGCCGGCGATGGCGCAAAACGATGACGCAGCAAGCGATACATCGCATAACTAATCGCTTCTTCGCGAGCTGCTTGGACATCCTTGGCAGAGAGTTTTTCATGATGCATGACCTGATCGGCCTGGTCGTCATAGGCAGCCCAAGCATCCCACATCGCGGCACTGGTGTGATAGAGGTTCCGCGCGTGGATCGTCGGACGAGCAAAGTCATTGCGGATCGAATCGAGCAAGACTTCGTTCCACTGACGAGCCACGGTGTGGCTCAATGTCCCCTGATTCTGACGAATAGTTTCTCGTTTTTCAGCGGTCAACCCCGACTCAACAGTCATAACAGTACTCGAACGGTCACCTGTCGAAGCTGTTGTGGCCCCTACTGAGAGACAGATAGCCATGCCTGCGCATAAAGAAAGCTTTTGAGTGATTTCAAACATATTGATTCCTCCTCTTTGAATTTTGTCAAAGCCGAGCATGGAACTGCTCAGTTACACGACTCCAATGTACATCTATTTGTCTACAAATCAAGACTAAAGGGTTAAACTCATGCAACCAATTTGCTCTAGAGTGGTCCGACCTGATTATCTGAATCCTGGCACTACCAATAACCCACGCCTAGGCGATTATACAATTGGCATACCAGTCCAAACCAAGATTGGCGTGCCAAAGCACTCTTTGGCCTGAACCTGAAGGCTCTGGCTGGCGTATAATCATAAGAAGTGTCCTCGGTAAAGTACCGGGGCATGAAACTGGGGCCGATATGGCATTCGACCGGATTGGGAAGGCTTGGTGTGGCGAGTCGAGGAGCGTGTTAGCCTCGTAAAAAGTACGCAACTTTATATCTGCCGAACCGCAGTACGCACTCGCAGCCTAATACTGGCTGTGGATTCACCGCTCGACGCCTGATACGGTGGTGGATCACGATTTTCGGGCTGGTCAATCCGTGGCGCCTCTTGGCGGATTGGCAAGGAGGTTTCGAGTGGCTGGATCGAAATACAGGGTGTCGTTGCCCGGTACTAGATCGAGATTAAACCAACGACTACACCCGTAGAAGCGTCTTGCTGACAATCCCGGCACGGGGGTTCGATTCCCCCCGGCTCCATTGAAATAGCTCTCCCTCAATACCTATCTATACTGCTCCTGTACATAGGAGATCAGATTATATGAGATGGACACCGGGATGGCTTTTCATTACTTTGCTCGGACTTGTTGCAAGCTCCATGTGCGCGGTCGCGCAGGATTCTTGGACACATCCAACGACCCAGTCTTTCAAAGAATCTGGGTATGACTACCTCTGGTCCGTTGTCCACGATGAAATGGACTCGTTCGACGACCCTGAAACAAACGCCCGCTATCGGGAGCTTGTTGATCTTTCAATCAAAGATGGTGCCGCGTATGGAAACCCGTTTAATGAGACCGATGTCGGTCTCAGAAATGCGTATCGCCAACTGCTCGTTCTGGACGATACGCCGCCTTTGTATGTTCAGTATCGGTTCCACGCCTCACAACTCGGCGACGATAGCCCCGATTCATCACTCCTCAGGCACGGCAACACTCTCCTAGAAATCGCCTATCAAATGGACGAAACCGGGTACCCCCCATATATCGCAGGCGCGACCTGACTCAAGGCCGCCGAGTTACTCGGGCATGTGGGACTCTCCAAAGACCGGTCCGCGATTGCATTGAGCCGAAAGCATGGGATCAAACTCCTGGTTGAAGCGGCATCGCTCAGCGGGATCGATCCAAGATTTCATGAGTTTGTGTCGGTCCGGATCGCAAACTTCGGATTCCAATATATCACACTCCCTCGGGAGGATCAGATTCTCTTCTGCAAAGCACTCCTCAGCGACGAGAATGCACAGCCATGGATCGCAAGGTTCAGTTCCGGCGGTCTGCGGATCAAACTCGCGTGGGACGAGCGTGGCTGCGGTTATTCCAATGAGGTCTCGGAAGTTCAATGGAAGGGCTTCCAAAGAAGTCTGCGTCATCATGCCTGATTGCAATATCGAGATCGAATGCCCCGCCGACTATGATTGTGACTGCGATGGCGACAGCGTGCTCGACTTCTTTGACATCTCGCTGTTCCTCAGCGAGTTCACTGAACCAGCAACCATCCCCCGCTTTCAATATAGAGAGCAGGGGGTTTTTCTTTGCTCGCCCATAGAAAAACGCCCCAAGATTTCTTAGAGCGTTCTGGGATTTCACAACATCTTTGCCGTACACAAAGGTTTATTCAATCTAAGGGCAACCGGCACCAAACTCGGATAAGAATGCGCTGATATCGAAGAAGTCAAAGACCGTGTCGCCATTGTAATCCACACTGTTTGACAAGAAGAATGAAATATCGAAGAAGTCGAGAACTCCGTCACCGTTGAGATCAGCCGGGCATGGAGCAGCCGTGCTGACACCGGCCCAGAACCCGCCGGTGAGCGAGAACGAACCGCCAGTCATTGGGCCACTCGCATCAGGCTGACCGATGGTGCCACTGAGGACAAACGAACCGCCTGTTGTATTGATCGCTCCGCCGCCGTCGATCGTTGACCATGGGATGCTAAACGCACCTCCTGAGGGGTTGCTCGCCAGTACAGGCAATGCTGCCATTGCTGTCAAGGTTGTTGTCAAGATTGTCGTCAAAGTCGTTCCTGCCAATACGATTGTCCAACGGTTCATAGCGTCTCCTTCACAGCAATATGTACAGCCATATCCTATCACAAATCGTCTGGTTCACAAGAAAGATATTCATTTTTGGAGCAAATAGCCGGCCGATTATGGGCATCCGCCGGAGAATGCTGTGAGGAACGCGCTGATATCGAAGAAATCAAAGATTGTGTCACCATTGTAATCGACTGAGTTGGACAAGAAGAACGAGATATCGAAGAAATCAAGGGTTCCATCGCCGTTGAGATCCGCTTGGCACGGATTCATCGCGGCAATATCCTCAGCGTCGATATCAAAGTCTCCGTCCATATCGAAAATCTCAACCCCGGGCTCAATCTTGACACCAGGGCCGGTGATCGCGGCAGTCGCAGCCGCAATCTCGGCGGCATCAATGATCCCGTCGTTATTGGGGTCTCCGAGTCGCGACTCCTTGTAAATCGACCAAGTCCTATCAGCAGGAACACCCGTCAACTGACGAATCACTCCGCCAGGCCAGACCACTTCAATCACCTGCGCCTCGGTGTCTGGGCCGAGACCAAACTGAACGGTTCGCCCTTCGCTTGCCTTGTAGTTCACCCCAGCGCGGGCTTCGCTGGCCTGCCATTTTCCATTGGCAAGAACATTGAAACAAGTACCAACACCCATGATGTTTCCGTTGTCACCAATCGGCTTGAGCCGGACCATGTGGTTGCCGGCCGCATCGGGTGAGTTGTTGATGAACAACTTGACCGTGCTATTGGTATTCCCAACAAGCATGTCGAGTAAACCATCATTATTCACATCGCCGACAGCTACCGCATACGAAGTCCCGCTGACATCAACGCCGGCCGCCGGGCCTTCGTCGGCCATTGGCCAGTCGGCGATGTCCTCGCCTCTGTACAAACGATTCTCTGCGTTCATGTTGCATACATACAGATCAGGGAACGAGTCATTATCGAAATCGGCAAACACGGCGCCCCATCCGATCCTTGCAGAAGCCACACCCGCAGCATCGGTCGCATCAACATACGCCGAGTTGCCGTCGTGCATAAACAGCACATTCCGCGAGCCATCGGTCATATAGACATCGAAATATGAATCGTTGTTGAGGTCAGCAACCGCGATCCCCATGCAATCGATATACGCAAACGCATTGGCCGATGCCGTGATTTCGGTAAAGACCCCACCATCATTGCGGTACAACCGGTTCCACCAGTTGAACGAAGTGCCCTTGTCGGTCCCCAGGTAGAGATCATCATCCCCGTCACGATCAAAGTCGTAGAACGCCGAGAGCAGTGTTGGGTCATTCTCGGCATCAACATCGAGTGCTACAGCAACATCGGTAAATGTACCGTCGCCATTATTATGGAACAGCATGTTGACGGCCCAATTATTACTGGTTCCAGTACGCGCCGGTACATACAGATCCATAAAGCCATCATGATCGAAATCCGCCCACGATGGTCCCATCGCCGCAGAAACAGCGTTCACACCGGCCGCCACAGACACATCCGTAAAGACGAAGTTGCCGTCATTCCTGTAAAGTTTGCCCGATGAGAGCCATCCGGCAATAAAGATGTCTTGATCACCATCATTGTCATAGTCAGCGCAGGCAATCCCAGACGCAGCAATCGCAGCGAGATTCGATCCGATGCTGCGGTCAGTAAAATTACCAGTCCCATCATTCTCGTACACGCGAACCACCCCACCATTCATCCCGGCGAGAATGATGTCAAGATCGCCATCACCATCCAAATCCAGCAGCCCAAGCCCCGGGCCAAACTGAACCGCCATAGATGGCGAGATCACATAATTGATCCCACGAGCAACCGCCTCTTCCGAGAACGACAACGGAGCCGCCAACGCCACCGAGGACCCCAACGACAGACCAATACCCACGATAAAAAACTTGCCATTCATCTTTTCTCTCCTCCACAAACTTTTCTCTCGCCAGAATCTAGAGAACACGACATCCCAAACATCTGAATCTGACCAATAAAACCTATCACACTTGATGGCCTGTACGCAAGCATTAAATTACAAACAAGGCCTCAATTTCGCACCTGGCTGTCCTTTGGTCTCTGCCTCACCCAAGATATCCCACATCCTTTGTTTGGGTAAACTTCTGGTCCATACTCCGCCACAAACCCCGATATTACTGAGCGTCCATAAATTCATTCAATCAATGTGTGCGATTCAGTCCACCTTGTACTCAACATCATGAGAAGTGATTTATAGATCATTTCCTGCATGTCGCATTGCATTGCACGGGGCAATCACGCAATAATCCGTGTTGATTTCGAATCCCCTTGGGATCCACCCCCCCTCGCCTTGCGGAGATGTTTCTGATTCAGCCCGACAGTATTTGACGGCATTTCATGGATCATAATCGTATTGAACCAAATCAACTCACCCGTCCATTTTCCTAGTAGAACCAGTACAGTGTTTCAGGCCCCCTATCGAATATTAAGGCTCGACCTTGGCACACATCTGGACTGATACACATCTGGATTGATACACACCTGGACTGATACACACAGGCAAATAACAAATCAACGGTTTCTGGGCTGGATCGTCAATGTCCCCAACCAGTCTAGAAATCCACCCCGGCAGGGCATCCCGCCCCGCCGGGATTTCGGGAGGGGAGCGACCAATGTGGTCGCCCACCTTCGGACGCGGGAAGGCGAGAGCCCGCGTCCGTTTTTTAATCATTATTTGGGCTTGCGGCTCTTGGCCGAGGCCCATTCCGACGCCGGGTGGGTAGAACCCAGGCGACCACTTCACAAACATCCACGCCGGTATCACATAAACCGATCAGTCTATGTAATGCCGCACCAGCCCGCCGCAATTGAGTCTGGACCCAATATCCCATACACTCTGACCAATGCTCCCAGCCCAAGTCATCGCGTACCTCTCCATTCTCAACTGGCCCAGCAACCTCTCCCAGCAGGATAGGGTCGAGGCCTTGGTTGCTTCATCGGCCATGGACCCCCACCAAGCCAGGATCCAAGCCGCTCTCCAAACGCCGGCCGTCGTTGACCTCATCGACCCCCTGATCAGTGACGACATTTTACGCATCCTTCATCAATATGGCGTCCTGGCCCTAGCCCCCTCAGCGGATGAAATCGCACTCTATCCAAAACCAGAACCCGTCAAACGAATCGCTCGATTCCCAAAAACTTCCTCCACCCCCACTTCCCCCCCCAC
>JAESRA010000183.1 GCA_016764895.1 Phycisphaerales bacterium
CCCTTCCCTTCCCTTCCCTTCCCTTCCCTTCATTTCCTTCTTCCTCCCCCGCATTTGAACTTTGAGGGGCGATGGAGGTGTCCGCGCTTTGGGAGGCGCGAACAGAGGGGGTCTTACTTCCACTTCTTCCCCAATGGCCAGTGGCTAGTCCCCAGTCCCCTCTTCCAGCACCATCACCGCATGAGTTCCAATCCCCTCGATCTCAAACAAATCACCCACCACCACAAACCCCAACTTCTCATAAAACCCAAACGCCGATTCCCGTGCATTGCACCAAATCTCCGCCCGATCAATCCCCCAAGCCCGCTCCCGCGCCATCTCCACAAGCTCTCGCCCATACCCCATCGACCGAACCTTAGCCACCGAAGCCATCCCCCGAATCCGCCATCCGCTCGCTTCCCCCTCACGAGCCGCATGGTACATCGACAAAATCGCAACGATGGTCTCTCCGTCTTCTTCTTTCATAACCACCCCAAGATGGAACGACTCTCGATCATCATCACCAGGGTAGACCAACTCCGACGCATCCTGATGAGGCCGAAGCACCGCCCGCCGAACCTCCCGAGTCTGCTCCGCGGTGATCTCAACAATTGCCAGCCGCTTACTCATTCCTCACCTCGCTGTCTGTCTTCATTCCAACACAACTCCCCTCTTCTCTGTGCCCTCTGTGCCCTCTGTGCCCTCTGTGCTCTCTGTGTTAAATCTTCACTCTTCAACACCCAACGCCTCCAAAAACGCCTCTCCAAACGAATTCCACTTCGCTCGCCCAATCCCTTTGACCCGCAGCATCTCATGGCGTGTCGTGGGGCGGTCTTTGATCAACTCCCGCAAAGTCGCATCCGAGAACACCACATAAGGCGGCACCTCCATCTCCCGCGCCAGCCGTGTCCGCAACCCACGCAGCCGCTCAAACACCACCTGCTGATCCGCATCCAAAGTAATGGCCTCACGCCCCTGCTTGCGTCCCCGCGTCCGCTCCTTCTTAGCAGACCCCGTCCCAATCGGATTGGAAAGCACTAAATCAGAAACCCCCTTCATCACCGACATCCCAATCTCCCCAAACCGCAGCGTCTCAAACCGATCCTCAACCACCCGTTCCAATGCCCCCATCGAAATCAACTGATCCAAATACATCGACAATTGCGCCTTGGAATACGACCCCAACATCCCATGCACGCTCAACTCATCATGCCCCCGGCTCAACAACTTCTCCGTCTTGGCACCCCGCGCCACATCACAAATATGCACCGCCCCATACCGCTGCCCCGTCCGAGCCACAACCGACAAAAGAATCTGCGCCACCTTCGCCGAATCCTTATCAACCTCCGTCTCCCCAAGACACACATCACACGCCCCGCACCCATCCTCAGCATCAATCTCAAGTTTCTGTCCAAAATATTCACTGAGCGCACAATGCCGACACCCCATCGACGCAACCAACGACCGCATCTCCCGAATCAACTTCAACTGCCCCGCCGGATCATTCCCCGACTCCTCGGCACTCAATCCAATCAACCGCTCCCACCGCCCCGCATCACTCGGCGAATACAAAAGCAAACACTCCGCCGGCTCCCCATCACGCCCAGCCCGCCCAGTCTCCTGCTGATACGCCTCTACGCTTTTGGGCATCAACGCATGAACAACAAGCCGCACATTACTCCGATCAATCCCCATCCCAAACGCCACCGTCGCCACCACCACATCCAGCGTCTCATTCAAAAACGCCTGCTCCACCGACATCCGCTTCTTCTCACTGAGCCCCGCGTGATACGCATCCGCATCAAGCCCAAGCTCCACCAAATCTTGCGCCAATCCCTCCGTATCCTTGCGCGACAAACAATACACAATCGTCCCACCACCATCCCCAATACTCCGATGCCTCCGCACGGCCTCAGCAATCTGCTCATCCTTCTTCCCCCGCGACTGCACACGATAAGTCAAGTTCGGCCGATCAAACTTCCCAACCAAAATCTCCGCATCCACCAGCCCCAACTGTTGAGCAATATCCTCCCGAACCCTCGGCGTCGCCGTCGCCGTAAACGCCTGCATCCCAATCCCCGGCGCAACTTCTCGCAACTCCTTGAGCCGCCGATACTCAGGCCGAAAATCATGCCCCCATTGCGAAATACAATGCGCCTCATCAATCGCAATCCCACCAAGCCGACCAGCATCATGCAGCGACGCCAAAATCGTCTTAAAACTCGGAGTCACGAGCCGTTCAGGAGCCGCAAAGATCAGATTGATCGATCCATCAAAGGCCCCCGTAATAATCTCGCGTGCTTCTTCGGGATCAACCCCAGAATGCAACGCCGCCGCCTTGTATCCATTCAACTCCAATCCCCGAACCTGATCCCGCATCAGCGCAATCAAAGGCGAAGCCACAATCGTCACCAACCCCGTCACCAGCGCAGGCACCTGATAACACAAACTCTTCCCACCACCCGTAGGAAGCACCGTCAAACAATCCCGTCCATCAATCCCCACCTCGATCGCCCGCTGCTGCATAGGCCGAAGCGAACTAAACCCCCACACCCGATGAATCGCCTCAAGCACAGCGGTCGGCAACTCTGATGTTTGGGATTCAATCGGCATCCAAACAGTATATCAACAACCCAACAACCAATCCTATTGGCCCCAAATCTCCTCCATCCAACCTTGAAAAACACCCCCCCATGCCTATAGTTTAGAGTAGTTCTAAACAACCAAACTCATCATCCAAGGAGACCCGCCATGCTCTGTGTAGGACAACAATTCCCAAACTGGACATGCAAGGCCTGCGTCGGAAACGACCAATCAGACCTCAAAACAATCAGCTCCTCAGACCGCACAATCAGCAGCCCAGACCGCTGGTCTCTCTTCCTCTTCTACCCCAAAGACTTCACCTTCGTCTGCCCAACAGAACTCGCCGAGTTCGGCCTGCTCGTCGACGAGTTCAACGACCGCAAAGTCGATCTCTTCGGCGCATCAACCGACAACGAGTTTTCCCACCTGGCCTGGCGAAACAGCCACCCGATGCTCAAAGAACTCCCCTACCCACTCCTCGCAGCCCAAAAACTCGCCAACGAACTCGGCATCACCCACGATACCGAAGGCGTCTGCTACAGAGCCACCTACCTCGTCGACCCCCAAGGCATCGTCCAATGGATTAATGTCAACCCACTCTCAGTCGGTCGATCCGTCACCGAAGCCCTCCGCGTCATCGACGCCATTCAATCCGACGAACTTGTCCCCTGCAACTGGTTCCCCGGCGAAAAATTCATCACCGCCTGATCGGGTACATCAGATTGCAATACACAAATCACGATCGGTGAGCAGATGTCTTGCGCTCCAACCAATCAAGCACACCCAAAGGAGATCACAATGTCAAACACACCAACCAACCCCCCAACCAACCCCCCAACCAACCCCCCAACCAACACACCAACTAACAACGCTCCAAAATGCCCCTACATGACCACCGCCGACGGCGCACCCATCGCCCGCCAGCACGCCCTCACCGCAGGCCCAAGAGGCCCAGTCCTCATGCAAGATGTCGCACTCCTGGAACAAATGCAACACTTCAACCGCGAACGCATCCCCGAACGCGTCGTCCACGCCAAAGGCTCCGGCGCCTACGGCACCTTCACCGTCACCCACGACATCACCCAATACACCAAAGCCGACATCTTCTCACAAGTCGGCAAAAAAACAGACATGTTCCTCCGCTTCTCCACAGTCGCAGGTGAAAAAGGAGCCGCCGACGCCGAACGCGATGTCCGCGGCTTTGCCATGAAGTTCTACACCGACCAAGGCAACAGGGACCTCGTCGGCAACAACACCCCCGTCTTCTTCATCCGCGATCCTTACAAGTTCGCCAACTTCATCCACACCCAAAAACGCGACCCAAAAACAAACCTCCGCGACAACGACATGCAATGGGATTTCTGGTCA
>JAESRA010000184.1 GCA_016764895.1 Phycisphaerales bacterium
AAAGCAACGGGCTCCCTCTCACCATTACGCGAGGGCCGTATCTCCAGTTGAGTACGCCTGACTCCATACTCATCCGATGGCGTACCGATAGCCCTTCAGACAGCCGCGTCCGGTTCGGGCCCAGTGTCGGGGATCTCACCAACACTGTTGACGACCCAACCTTAACAACAGAACATATCGTCTCCCTCACCGGACTCATGCCCGACACCATGTACTTCTATTCTGTCGGATCAACCACCCAAACCTTGGCGGGTGATGATGCAAATCACTCCCTAAAAACTTCCCCCGCCGTTGGATCAACCGACCCTGTCCGCATCTTGGTCCTTGGAGATTCAGGGATCGGGCTAGAGGACTCCCGCAATGTGCGCGATGTATTCCTTGCCCACACCGCTGACCGCCCCGCCGATGTCTGGCTCATGCTCGGAGACAATGCTTACCCTGTCGGATCTGATTCTGAATACCAACGGAAGATGTTTGATATCTATCCAACCACCCTCCGCACCACACCACTTTGGTCATCGATCGGAAACCACGATGCTCTTTCTGCAGACTCTCCAACGCAGACCGGAGTTTACTTTGATATTTTTTCACTCCCAAAAAATGCCCAGGCCGGGGGCGTTGCATCTGGCACCGAAGCGTATTACTCCTTTGATTATGCCAATATTCACTTCATATGCTTAGACACTTCTGAAACGAGTTATATTATCGGTTCACCCATGCTCACCTGGCTCGCATCAGACCTTGCCGCAACCACTCAGCAATGGGCCATCGCATACTTCCATCACCCTCCCTACTCCGATGGCCACGATTCAGACACCGAAGCAAATCTCATTCGAGTTCGCCAGAACATCGTTCCCATCCTCGAAGCCGCGGGCGTTGATCTGGTTCTCTCAGGACATAGCCACTCGTATGAACGCTCCTACCTCCTCAACAATCACTATGGCCTCTCCGCCACCCTCACCCCCGAAATGCTCGTCGATGCGGGCGACGGACGCGAAGACGGCGATGGGCCTTACACCAAATCCGCCCCAGGCCTCTCCCCGAACTCCGGCACCGTCTACGCCGTCGCCGGAAACGCCGGCTTCATCACACCGCAAACTCTCAACCACCCCGCCATGTACACCTCCATGGTCAAGCCCGGCCTAATGGTGATCGACATCACCTCCAACCGTCTCGACGCCATTTCCATCAACGATGAGGGGATCATCAACGACTACTTCACCATCCTCAAAGCCCCCACCCCCCCAACCTGCCTCCCCGATCTCAACAATGACGGCTCAGTCGATTTCTTCGACATCTCCCAGTTCCTCCAGACCCAACCCGACTGGAACAACGACACCACCTTCGATTTCTTCGACATCAGCGATTTCCTCATAGCCTTCGTCGCTGGATGCCCATAAACATCACCCATTCCCAGGCCAATCAGGATTCAAAAACTTCCCATCCCGATGAAACACCTCACCATCAGCCTCAATCGTCCCACCCGTCCGAAGATCACACACCATATCCCAATGCAACGCCGATTCACTCGTCGATCCAGACTCCGGATACCCCATGCCGCAGGCCGCATGAAAAGTCCCACCGATCTTCTCATCAAACAGCGTGTTCTTTGAAAACTCCTTGATCGAATAGTTGGTACCAATCGCAATCTCCCCCATATTCCGCGCCCCCTCGTCCTGATCGAGCATCGCAAACAAAAACTCCTCGTTCTTAGTCGCACTCGCGTTGACGACGCGGTTATCCTTGAACTCCAATCGCACCCCCTCGACTTCTCGCCCGTTGTACACCGCCGGGAACGAATAATTCACATGCCCATTGGCCGACTGAGGCCCACAAAAAACCTCACCATCCGGAAAGTTCTCCCCGCCCGAACAGTTGATCCAAATCGACTTGCTCTTATCAACATCAACCACCAAATCCGTCCCATCATCCCCATCTTTAGGCGGCGCCTTGAAATGCAGCTCATCCTTCGTCTGCAACCAATCACACACCCCCTGTTGCTTGGCATGGATCGCCTTCCACGCCGCGACGGGATCATCCAAATGCAAAAGCCCGGCCTCAAACACAAATTTTTCGTACTGCGCCAGCGACATCTCCGCATCCTGCGCCGAAGCCAGCGTCGGATACTGCGTCCCGCACCACCGCAGATCACCATCAGCCGCCCGTTTCATAAACCGATCCATCAAAGGCCCATTGGCCACCCGCTGCTTGGCGATCTTCTGAGGATCCACCCGCGACAACGATTTGGTATTGACTTCCGCCCAAAACCCAATCCGCACATCAACCGTCTCAACCGTGTGCAATGCAATCGGATTCAAATATTCCAACTGTTCATCGCTGGCATGTTCAAAAAACAAACTCGCCAGCGCATCGCCCCGTGGCTGCCAAAACGGATTCCCCCCGGCCTTGAGCACCGCCTCATACACCGCCTCAACCAATGGCAATCCCACCGGATCAGCATTGATCGCCACCAAATCCCCCTTCTTGATCTTCGTCGAGTACCGAACAATCACATCAGCAAGTTTATCGAGTCGTGGGTCACGCATGGCGAATTCTCCATCTGTACAGTGTCTGGGCGAATCTTATCAGCAAATCAAGCGTATACATCTGCAAACATTCAGGCCCAGCATGCGTAGAGTCACCCTCAAATAACCAAACACAAAAACCCTCCAAACGGAGCCAAACCATGACACCCGCCCCATCACCCCGTTCACTTTCCATCGCCATCCTGCTGGCCGCCTTCATCATCGCAGGCTCCATCTGGACCCGCCCCGCAATGGGCACCAAAACCCTCTCGGCCGGCCAAGGCGACATCGGTGTCGTCGACATCTACAACCTCGTTGACATCTACATCATGTCCGACAAAGCCAGCGACGAGCGCAGCGAGTTCGAAGCCGTCAGCAGCGCCGCGATCTCCACCTACGAACAACAACTCAGCGCAATCCAGGCCCAAATGGCCACGATGAGCCAAGACGATCCCCAAGCCGCAACCCTCTACAACCAGTACCAACAGATCAACCAAGCCATCCAACAAACCACCAACAAGATCAACGCAGACTACCAATCCCTACTCGCCACCCAGATCGCCAGCGCGTACAAAACCATCCACGCCGCCACCAACGAAGTCGCCGCCGACCAAGGCTACACCTTTGTCCTAGCAACCCGCCGCGGCGCAGACCTCGTCCAAACCACCACCTTGACCGGCGTCACCCAAGAAATCCTCGCACGCCCGCTCGTCACCCCACCAGAAGCGGCAGACCTAACCGACGCTGTACGCATCCACCTCGGGCTCCCGACGATGGAAGAGATCACCGCCAAGATCGAAGCCGAGCAGAAGGCAAGTGAAGAAGCCGCCGCTACTCAGCAAGCTGCGATCCAGGCAGCACTCGAAGCTTCCAAAGAAGAAGCCTCAGAGGAAGACGCTCATCCAGAATCAGACGACTGATTGAAAGCCGCACAACTACTCAACATCCCCAAGCACTTCGAGCATCGGCCCGAGGTGTTTTTCATAGTTCTTCCAGCGTTGCCGACTTGTTTTATAGAGCGGCTTGCGAATCTGCCCCGCGCTGGCCGTGTGTACCGAAGACTTGTTCTTGTGATGCTCCAAGCACGACTTGTTGAACTCCAGCCCAATATGATCAAGCATCGAACGAACATGAGACTCAGGATTCGCCGTCAACTCCTCATACCGGTTCTCATAAATCGGCACATCAAGCATCTGGGCCCAATGCTCCATCGTCCGCAGATACCCAAGATACTGCTGAGCGCAGGTCCCCAGATCATGCGCATACTGCAACCCAGGCCCAAACCGCTGAAAATAAATCGACAAACAAGTATCCCGCGCATCACGCCGGCAATGCACAATGCTCGCCCCAGGAAGCATCCGCGTAATCGGTCCCAGGAACAAATAATTCTCAGGCATCTTGTCAACCACCCGAAGAATTTTAGGGCTTGGATACGCTTCTTGAAGCGACTCAAGATACCGCTTGCCACCAGCTTCAAAGTCCTCATCACACAAATCCTTCGGAAGCCGTGAACCTAAGAAATCATTGATCACCGCGCTCTCCCCAACCCCGCCCGCCTGCGGGTGGGCGGCGATGACCTGCTCAGTCAGCGTCGTCCCAGACCGGGGCATCCCCACCACAAGCACACTCCGTGACGCGTCGATCGGTTGAACCGAAAACCCCTCGACCGCTTCCTTGGTCCAGCCACCGAGATGCGTATCAAAGTCTGTCGCCTCCCCCGGATCGGTCATCTTGTTGGCCGTATCAAACGCACCAAACGCGCCATCATACTCTCCGACAGAATCGAGCAACTGCCCAAGTGTAAACAACAACTCGCTCCGACGAACCCGCTCCAGCGATGGGTTCTCAAGAGTCTCCCGAACAAGATCAATCGCGTCCCCCTGTTTCTTGAGTTCGACAGCCAGCGTGCCATAAATCATCACGATCGACGGGTCTTTCGATATTTTGAGCGACCGTTCAACCACCTCCATCGCCTTGGCCGATTGCCCCCGCGCCTGAAGCACCCGCGCCTTGAGTGCTACGGCCCGGCCATTACCCGGACTCACCGCAAGCACCCGATCAAGCGCCTTGTGCGCATCACCGAGCCGATCGAGCCGCCGGTACACCATCGCCAAGTCGCATTGTGTATCATGATCCCCCGGATTAAGTTTCGCCGAGAACTCCAAATGCCGGATCGCCTCGGCACTGTGATCAAAGAGCATCAACGAGTACCCAAGCATCCGCAATATCTCTGGATTTGTCGGCGTCCGCTCCAGAGCCTCGCGCAGCAGCACGATCGCCGTTTTGTATTCCGCCGCCGCCAGCAAAGATCGGACTCGTTGAATTATCCCCGTAGAACTCGAATACGGGCTATCAAATGTATTCATTATTCGCCACTCCAAATAGACTGTTCTGCAAGCACCCCATCGGCATAAGGCCCCAACGCCTCAAGCAATGGCCCCAAATGCTTCTCATAGTTCTTCCATCGCTGCCGGCGAGACTGGTACACAGGTTTGCGGACCTGCGTAGCACTCGCCGTATGCACATGATCCTTCGACTCATGGAACTTCAAACACGCATCGTCAAACTCAAGCCCCAAGAACCCGATTATCGACCGCGTATGAACCTCGGCATCACTGACAAACTCTTCGTACACATTGGTAAACACCGGCACATCCAGCGTCTCCATCCAGTAATCCATCATCGTCCGGTGCGCCACATACTGCTCGCCGAGTTGCGTCAGGTCCCGCGAGTACTGCACATTGGTTCCAAAGTTCTGGAAAAATGCGCTCAGACAACAATCACGCGGATCACGCAGCGCATGGATCACCCGCACCCCAGGCAGCACACGCGAAATCAAACCCAAAGATTTCTCAGTTCCCATATGTTTATCAACGACCCGCCGAGGATCGGTCCCCGCTTGCCGATCGAGTTGCCCAAGATACTCGATTCCATACGAATCAATCCGCTCCTGATTCAGATTCGACGCCAATGTCCGAGACACCATCTGCATCATCAACGGACACTCCCCCACCGTCCCACCAAGCGGATGCGCATTGATAATCTGCTCCGTCAGCGTCGTCCCCGACCTGGGCATCCCCGCGATAATCACCGGACGCTCATCCTGAATCGTTGATCTCGGAATCCCATCAAGCACCTCACTGGACCACATGCTCTGAATAGATGCGGGGTGGGCGACATGCCCATGGATATGCCCGCCATTGGCCTGCGAATAAAACTCAAAGGCCTGGTCGTACTCTTGGAGCGAATCGTGTATCGCTCCCATCTCAAAGCGAGCAGATCGCTTAAAGCGTTCAACAAAATCCGGGTTCTCAAGAATAGAACGAAAATATCCGATCGCGCGATCAAAGTCTTTGAGTTCCCGCGCCACCTTTCCATGGGCCATCAGCACAAGAACATCTGGATTTTCAACATCTCCTACCCGTTCTAAAAACTCTACCGCCAACTCTAAAGACCCCGAATCAATGTGCGACTTGGCCATCGCCATGATCGCCGCCCCATGCCCCGGATCTTGCAACAACGCCTTTTCAAGTGCCGCGTGCATCGCCGGCACATCCCCCACCGACAGATACGCCTGAGCCAGCACCACCATCGTTTCGGGATGATTAGCCCGCTTCTTGGCGGCCTTCTTGAGCACCTCAATCGCTTCATCAGCGAACCCAGTCACCACCAACACCTGCCCAAGCCGCAGCATCAGCCGAGGGTTGCTCTTGTCCATGGACATCGCTTTGCGGTATAAAACCAACGCTGATCCCATATTTTCCCGCGCCAAAGCCGCCTTTGCCTGGGCAAGTACACTCTCTAGTTTGCTTGATCCTCTGCTCATGTATCCACTGTAGAGCCCTCACCCCCCTCACTCCCCTGATTCACCTTATCAAAACTGTACTTCGACATGCAATGCCCATCAATCATGCAATGCCAATCAATAAAGCTACAATCTAGCCAACCAATCCCGGAGCCGCCCTTGAGCACCCTCTTTGAATCCCGTCGTTATCTCATCCCCTTCCGGACCGGGCTCCTTCCCCAGATATTCTGCGACACCCTGATCCTCGGTTCAGGGGTCGCAGGCCTCCGTGCCGCAATCACCGCCGCAGATGCTGGCCAAAACTCAAACCAAGTCATCGTCTGCACCAAAGACCAAATCAACACCACCAACACCTCATGGGCACAAGGAGGAATCGCCGCCGTCCTCCCAAATCTCCCCCAAAATAACCCCGACTCCATCGACGCCCACATCAAAGACACCCTCACCGCCGGCGCAGGCATGTGCGACCACGCCGCCGTAAACCTCGTCTGCACCCAAGGCCCAAAACTCCTCCAAGAACTCATCGACTGGGGCGCAACCTTCGATAAAAACGCCGACAACTCCCTCGCCGCCGCCCGCGAAGGTGGACACAACGCCAACCGAATCTACCACGCCGGAGGCGACGCCACAGGACTCGAAATCCAACACACCCTCACCAACAAAGCACAACAACACCACTCCATCCGCCTCTTTGACCACTGCTTTGCCATCGACCTCCTCACCCCCTCAAACCAACCCAACGCACCCGTCCTGGGCGCCATCACCTGGCACCCAAAACACGGCCTCCAAGTCATCTGGGCACGCACAACAATCCTCGCCTGTGGCGGAGCAGGACAAGTCTACCGAGAAACCTCAAACCCAACCATCGCCACCGGAGACGCCATCGCCATGGCCTACCGCGCCGGCGCATCACTCCAAGACATGGAATTCGTACAATTCCACCCAACAACCCTCTACATACCAGGCGCACCACGCTCCCTCATCTCCGAAGCCGTCCGAGGCGAAGGTGCCCACCTCCTCGACGACTCCGGCAACCGCTTCATGCCCGCAATCCACCCCCTCGCAGAACTCGCCCCCCGCGATGTCGTCTCCCGCGCCATCTCCCAGCAACTCGCAATCCAAGGCGGAAAACATGTCTGGCTCGACTGCCGACACATCAACCACTTCAAATCACGCTTCCCAGGAATCTGGTCCACCCTCGACTCCTTCGGCATCAACCCCGCAACAGACCCCATCCCAGTCCACCCAGCCGCCCACTACCAAATCGGAGGCGTCCAAACCGACCTCACAACCGCCACCAACATCCCAAACCTCTACGCCATCGGCGAAGCCGCCTGCACCGGACTCCACGGCGCAAACCGACTCGCCTCAAACTCACTCCTCGAAGGACTCGTCATGGGCAAAATCGCCGGACAGCAAGCCGCCGCCCGCAGCGAAAAATCCAAAAACCAGCCCCCAACCCCCGCAACAGTCATCTCCTCGATCCAGCCCAGCTCCCACGCCGAACTCGACCTCACCGATGTCCGCTCCTCACTCCGCTCAACCATGTGGTACAACGCAAGCATCTCCCGCACGCGAACCAAGCTCGCCGATGCGTGCGACATGTTCGATCTCTGGGGCCGCTACACCCTCGACAAAGTATTCGACACCCCCGACGGCTGGGAAGTCCAAAATCTACTCTTCACCGCAAGACTCATCGCACGAGCCGCCCTCAACCGCCCTGCATCCGTTGGCACCCACTGGATCCAAACCGAATCAGGCGATTCACCAGATCAACCAACACCCGACGCCGCCCTCCACGCAAGTTGGTCGCGCCATTATCCAGAACCAACCTACCACCCGGTCGAACCGCAAGCCTCCACGCCCGTATCTGAATAACAATGCCCCGCTGCCCCATCAATCTATCTTCACCAACGATCCTCACAGCCATGCTCATCGGTAGCGCGATGCTGATCTCTCAGATCGCCGCTTGCACCCCATACAGAAAAGAAATCAGCCGCAGCGGACTCCTCACCAAACTCGACAACCAACAAAGAGGTGTCCGAGAACCGGTCAAACCCACAAGCATCAACGCCATCTTCGCAGTCCCAGGCGGAAAAATCCGGACCGAAGACGAAGATGGAAACATCATCCTCTACGCCAAATCCTTCAAACACCTGATCAACCACATCATCTACGCCCTCGAAAACAACGAACGCGAACTCTTTGTAGAACAAATCCTCTCTCAAATCACCATCGACGAATTCACCGAACGAGGACTCGATCCGCACATCGCCTTTGACGAACTCGTCAAACATAAAAAAGATGTCTACAGAGTCTTCCACCTCATGCCCATGGGCGAGCGAACCCCAGGGCTCTACATCCAATCCGTCGGAAAGAACATCTTCCGCCTCCAGGCATCAAGAGCCGCCAACAAAAAACTCCTCTGGATCGGCATCGACGCTTCATTCGAAGATATCAACTACAAACTCCGATGGTTTGTCCAATAGAACCAATACTTCGACGGCTATCCTTTACCCATGAACAACAAAACCCAGCCATCCCCCACCTCCATCAAAGCACTCAAACAACTCACCACCGAAAAACTCGTCGCACGACTCCGCATCGGCGTCGAATCCATCGACCCAAGAATCTTCGAACTCACAGACGAACAACTCAACCAAGCATGGACCCCAGAAGCAAACACAGGACTCTGGCCAATCAGAGTCGTACTCGGACACCTCGCCGATGTCGAAATAGTCTTTGCCACACGCATCAGAAAAATCTTCGCAGAAGACAGCCCCACCCTCCAACTCTTCGACGAACACGCCTTCATTGACTCACCCATCTACGGCTGCACACAAAACTCCACCATGTCACCACCCATCGGCGGAGACATCGCAACCATACACACACTCCGATCATGGCTCATCGCATTCCTCTACCAACTTGAACCAGAACACTGGCAACGCGCAGGACTCCACCCAGACCACGGCCCAGTCACCATCCAAACCCTCGCAATCTACAACTGCTGGCACCTCGAACGACACGCCTACTTCATCAACAAAAAAACCGAAAAAATCCTCGGCCCACGCCCAACCCCAAGCCCAACCCCAAGCCCAACAAAACCACCCTGCGAATCAAAAGGATGCGACAAACCAAGCTGCCAATGCACACACAACTAAACCCCAAGCCCACAAAAATCAAGCTTCAAAGAACTCACGCAACTGCTTGCTGGCTGTCCCATATTCCAACGCATGCAACCCAGGACCTTTAGCCGATGTCGCCTCAAGCCCATCAGCAAGATCATCGCTCACCTCAAAACCAAGCGCATCACCAAGCTGCCGCAGCACCGCAGCCGGATCACTCAACACCTGCTCATACTGCACATTCACGACCTTGGCACCAACCCGCTCGTCATTAAGCACGCTGGTCCAGTGATCCATCATCCGTTCGCAATCCTTGATATACGCCGCCGCCGCCAGCAATTCTCCAGCATACGGATGATTCCCAGGCATCTCATCGCAGTACATCGCAAGCGCATGCTCGATCGGATCACGACGGCAGTTGATAATCCGCACGCCCCGCATCGACATCGCAGCACATCCAAAAAGATTCAGATTGTGCGGGTGGGTATCAACGGTTATCATTCCTGCCATCCGCGCCGCCGCGTCACAGGTCTGGCCATAAACCGTCGCAACCTTGCTCAGTTGATCCCCGCGGTGCCCCGCAGGTCCAGGCACCACAGCCCGAAGCACGCCCTTGGCCGAGGTGAGCTGTGTCATGCACAACATCCCAAGCGATTCCATCGGCCCAACAATAACAGTATTGGGCAAACGCTCAAGCAACTCCTGAACCTGGGGCATCCCAGAATGAACCGAACCCCCAAGAAACACCCGTCGAACTCCCAAATCACCCTCAGGACGAACCAACGAATCAATCCCCTCAGCCGTCCAGCTCTCCATGAGCTTGGAAGTAATCGTTGCATGAGCTTTGGGGTTGAATCCACCACGCCGCAGTTTGGCCGCACGCCGGAATGAGTTGAACGCTTCTGTATATTCTCCGAGCCGATCACTAAGATTCCCGTGCGCCCGCAAGATCCCCATAAGCTCTCCCGCCATAAGCCCCACCTCATCACAAAGCACTCCGAGCCGATCCTTGCACGCCTTGATCCGATCCATATCGGGGGACTCTGCATCATCAAGAATCAAAGCCAGCGATACCATAAGCGGAATCTCATCGAGCTTCCGTTCAAGCCCATCATCAATCATCTCGATCGCTTCTTGCGTGTCGCCTTGAGCCGATTTCAACTCCGCCATCGCAGCCACAGCATCAGCCCGGTCCGGATCCATATCAATCGCCCGCTGAATCTCATCTTTGGCAGCCTCATACTCGCCGAGTGCTGTCAGTGAACGCCCGATCTCAGATTGCAAATGAATAAACTGATCCACAATCCGAGGCCGAGCAGGGTTCTCTTCATCACCTTCTTCGAGCGCCTGCAAAGTCAGCCGTGCCGAGGCTCGCATATCCTGGATCGCCGGCTCATGCACACCGAGCTTGGCAAGGGCCAACCCGTGAATCGCAAGAATCGGTGGCTCCTCAGGAAAGTGAGCCCGGAGCTTGCCAGCACGCTTAGATGCTTCAAACACATCCCCCGCCGCCATAAGCTTCTTGGCCTGCTCAAATAAATCTTTCGGGGTCGCCTGGCTCTGTTGTGGATTCATCTGTTGGTTCGGTTGCATATGTATTCTCGCCGTTGTTTGTAAGATTCGTATTCAAGCCGATCGGGGGCTATAGAAGTAAAAAACTCGTTATTCAGATACCGGCTCAGCGATCACATCGCCAAGCCCCTCAATAAGTGCATCAATATGACCAGCATACCGCTCATACCGCTTGGTCGAAGTCGTGTACATCGGCTGACGCACCTGGTCATTGCTCAGTGTAAGTGCCACCCGTCCAGAATCATGGAAATTCAGACAAGCCTCATCAAACTCAAGGCCTACAAAATCCAGCAGCGCACGAGTCTTGCCCTCCTGATCGGCCACCATATCCTCGTACTGATTCTCAAACACAGGCACCCCAACCCGCTCATCGCCAAGCACCTCTGTATAGTGATCCGTGATCTCTCGATAATGTCGATAAAAACGCCCGCAATTCCCCAAATCAAAACTGTATGAATGCCCAGCATTGAGCGCCTGAAAATAACACGACAAACAATTATCACGAGGCTCACGCCGGCAATGGATAATCCTCGCATCCGGAAACGCCAGTGCAATCAACCCCATATACCAAAAATTCATCGGAGCCTTATCCGTAATCACCTCGACAGCGGGATTGTCCGCCATCGCCATCGTCTCCTGACGATAAATCTTGGCAAGCTCACCGATCTTCTTGATGTCATAGTCATCAGGACCAAACTTATACGGGTTCATCGGGTTCGGAGCAATCTGATGAAACAACTTAGAAATCAGCCCCAACTCCCCGGCCCCATACCCAAGCGGATGAGCATCAATAATCTGCTCCGTCAGCGTCGTACCAGATCGAGGCATCCCCAAAATAAACACAGGACGAGGCATCCCGCTCGGCGGACGAGTAATCCCCTCAAACCGATCTGCAGTCCATGATTCCTTCAAAAACTGAACCTGCCGGGCCGCCTTCTCGTCATGATAACTCGCAGGCACCATGCTATTGGACTTGGTAAACGCCCCCATCGCATCCCCGTACCGCTTGGCACGATCATACAAATGCCCCAGAGTGTTGTACGCTCGGCCGCGCGATACTTTGTCTTCACCCTCACCCTCATCCTCAATCAAACCCTCAATCAACTCGATCCCCTCCTCAAGCCGGTCAGTCCGCAGCACCGCACGCCCAAAGATCGACGCGATCGGCAAACACATATTCCCCCGCTCCCTAGCCTCGTCAACAAGCTTGATCGTTTCTTCCTTCTCCCCCCCCAACAACAACATGTGCCCGAGCCCAGCAACAAGAGCCGCATTCTCAGGCTGACGCACAATCTCATCACGCATCAACGCAATCGCCCCCTCCAAATTCCCTGATTGCGTCATCCCCTCACTGAGCGTGCTGAGCACCACAACCCGGTGAGCCTTGTGCGTAATATGACGCAGCGACCGCCCCGCGATCCGAACCCCCTCCTCAGACCGCTGCAACTTCATCAACACACTCACATGCAACGCCACGATCGGCGGAAAATGCGGGTTCTTGTTATACAACGAAGTCGTAATCCGGATCGCAGCCCGATAAGAACCCGCCTCGCACAACTGACGCGCCTGCTCAAAAGCTTCCTTCGTTCCAACTACAGGCATACCAATCCTCCAAACACCAAACAAAACTCAACCCAAACGCCACGCCAACTCGCCACCAGACCAAACCATCGGCCCTTCGACGGCATAACCTTATGCCCATGCGCCAGATCACGCTCATCTCAACAGGCGGAACCATCGAGAAAACCTACGATGAACAAGCCGGAACCCTCACAAACCGCTCCTCAGTGGTCCAAGAAATGCTCCGCCTCCTCCGCCTCGAAGGCATCCAGATCAACACCCTCCAACTCATGCAAAAAGATTCCCTCGATATCACAGACCAAGACCGCCAAAGAATCCTCGACGCCGTCAAACTCGTCATCGGCCCCCCACCCCCCGAAAACACCGAATCCCAACCCGACCAAGCCCTCTGCTCAGCCGTCATCATCCTCCACGGCACCGACACCCTCTGCCAAACCGGCAACTTCCTCCACGACGCCCTCATCAAAGACCTCCCCGAAAACCAACACCTCCATGTCCCCGTCATCCTCACCGGCGCCATGCGCCCCTTCGAAATGAAACGCTCCGACGCCCTCCAAAACCTCAACGAATCCATCTTCGCCGCCACCCTCCTGGCCCCAGGCGTCTATGTAGTAGCCCACGCCCACGCCCTCCCCTTCCCAGGCCCCAAAAAAGACCGAGAACGAGGCACCTTCATCTAACCCGAACCCCGTGGCACAGGCGTCCCGCCTGTGATCTTCCCAAAACCAAGGGTGCCCTTACTCGCCGTCCTTGGGGGGCGGCGCAGTGAGGTCTTCTCTTCCTCCGGTGCCCTCCTTCGACCGTCTTCGGCGAAGGAGGTCTTCGTAGCAGGTGCCCAACCAAAATAAAGGGTGCCCCGACCCGGATTCATATCCGCGTCGGGTCTTCGTAGCACAAGGCCAGTGGTGATTCAACAATATCCAATCCCGAATGCGCCCAAGAGGGCAAGTCGGGGCACCCCGGCTTCACAATTTGACTAAGTTTTTATCAAAGTGTACGGCGCGTGCCGACAAACACATCAGCCCTCAATGCTAAGGAACCCCACAAATGGATCGCCTATATACTCTGTCACACCGTTTCATAATTCTTTTTCTCGTGATTATTGCCGCTCCAACTTATGCACAAATTGCCAACGAAGATATAAAACTTCTAGCAAATGATGCTGCTTCCAATGACTGGTTCGGCATCTCTGTGGCAATTAACAATGGCATCATCGCAGTGGGCTCTCATCGTGATGATGTATACGGAGAGGACTCTGGTTCAGTATATTTGTTCGATGCAGCCACTGGCACCCAAACCAATAAACTATTACCAAGCGATGGTGAAATAGGTGATTTATTCGGCCACTCCCTTGCCATTGACAATGGTATCGTTGCGATAGGAGCCCCTTTCGATGACGACAACGGCACCGACTCTGGTTCTGTGTATCTCTTTGATGCCAACACCGGAATTCAAATTATGAAACTCCTCCCAACTGACGGGGAAGAAGGTGAGAAATTCGGAAAATCCATTGCAATTGATAATGGTATCGTTGCAATCGGAGCGTGGTTTGACGACGATAGAGGATTCTCGTCAGGGTCAGCATATTTATTTGATACCGTCACTGGTGTTCAAATCGCCAAGCTTCTTCCAAGCGGAAGTTCAGTAGCAGATTATTTCGGTTGGTCAATCGCCATAAACAATGGCCTTGTCGCCGTTGGGTCAATTGGTGACAATGGGGGCTGGGGGATCAAATCTGGTTCTGTCTATTTATTTGATGCATCTACGGGAACGCAAATTGATAAGCTTAGTCCGAACGATGGTGCCTCTTATGATGAATTCGGATACTCAGTAGCGATGTCAGATGACACCATTGCCATTGGAGCAGTGTTTGACGATGATAACGGAGCAGCATCTGGTTCAGTATATCTGTTCGACCTGCCCAGCAGAGTCCAAAAAAACAAGCTCACGCCTAGTAACGGCATGTTTGAAGACCGGTTTGGATTCTCAATTTCAATTGATGACAATATAATTGTTGTTGGATCTATTGGTGATACTGAAAATGGATTTTTGGCAGGTTCATCTTACCTATTCAATGCGTCCACCGGATCGCAAATCGCCAAACTCCTCCCGAGTGATGGTGAAAGGTATGATTATTTCGGTTGGTCGACGGCTATCGAAAATGGGATAGTGACCGTAGGTGCAGGAAGTGATGATCCAGGTGGTTCTGCATATATTTTCGACTTCAACTGCCCAGCAGATTTGTGCTTTGACCTCACGCTCGACTTCTTTGATGTTTCCGAATTTCTTACGCTCTTCGCAGCCCAAGATCCAACTGCTGATTTCTACACCGATGGTTTCTTTGATTTCTTCGATGTCTCCGCCTTTCTCACCGCCTTCGCCGCCGGCTGCCCATAAACCCATCACCCATCTAGTCCGAGAACACATGACCAATACCGATCATGCGTTCTGCTACGCCCATACCCCCCTCCCCGCTTTCCCTCTTCAAATTGTTGCCGAGTGCCCCGACTCACCCTCTTTGGCGCAGTCGGGATCGGTTGCGCCCGGTGCCGTGCTTCGACCGTCTTCGGCGTAGCACGCTTTGCATAACCCATCTTCGCATACCAAGACCTCCTTCGCCGAAGCGGTCGAAGGAGGGCACCCAAATTATTCCGCAACCTCATCCACACTCACACACGAACACACAAGATTCCGATCCCCATACGGATTATCCACCCGCCCCACAGGCGACCAAAACTTAAACCGACGCAGGTGCTCGGCCGGATACGCCGCGACATCACGCGAGTACGGATGATCCCACTCATCGGCCCCCACCGCCGCCATCGAATGCGGCGCACCTTTGAGCGGATTGTCCTCCCTCGGCATCACCCCCTCCTCAATATCCCGAATCTCCTGACGAATCGTAATCATCGCATCACAAAACCGATCAAGCTCGGCCTTGGATTCACTCTCCGTCGGCTCCACCATCAGCGTCCCCGCCACAGGCCAGCTCATCGTCGGCGCATGGAACCCAAAATCAATCAACCGCTTGGCAATATCATCAATCTCAATCCCCGCCGACTTCTTAAACCCCCGGCAATCCATCACAAACTCATGCGCCACCCGCCCCTTGGACCCACGAAACAAAATATCATAATCATCCTTCAAACGCTCGGCCATGTAGTTCGCATTCAACACCGCCACCTGCGAAGCCCGCGTCAATCCACGCTTACCCATCAACGCAATATACACCCAAGAAATCGGCAAAATACTCGGCGACCCCTCCGGCGCACTACTCACCGCACCAGCGTTTCCACCAGTCGACGGATCACGAACCGAATGCCCCGGCAAAAACGGCTTGAGCTTACTGTTCACCCCAATCGGCCCCATCCCAGGCCCGCCCCCACCATGCGGAATACAAAAAGTCTTATGCAAATTCAAATGACACACATCCGCACCATAATCCCCAGGCCGGCACAACCCCACCTGAGCATTCATATTCGCCCCATCAAGATACACCAACCCCCCACGCTCATGCACCACCTCAATCATCTCACAAATATTGTCATCAAACACCCCACAAGTCGACGGATAAGTAATCATCGCCGCCGCCAGCGTGTCCTTATATTTTTCTGCTTGTGCAACAAGATCATCAAACACAATCGCGCCGGTTTCATCGACCTTCACCGCAACAACTTTCATCCCAGCAATCACCGCCGACGCGGGATTGGTCCCATGAGCGCTCGTCGGAATCAAACACACATTTCTTTGTACATCCCCTCTGCTCTCGTGATACCCCCGAATCGCCAAGAGTCCCGCATATTCCCCCTGCGATCCAGCATTGGGCATGAGCGAAACCGCTTCAAAACCAGTAATTTCCGCAAGCCAAGACTCAAGCTGATCAAACAACTCAAAGTACCCCTTGCACTGATCCGCCGGAGCGAATGGATGCATATGCGCAAACTCCCGCCAGCTCACAGGCACCATCTCAGTCGTCGCATTAAGCTTCATCGTGCAAGACCCAAGCGGCATCATCGAATGCGCAAGCGACAACTCCCGCGACTGGAGCTCCGAAATATACCGAAGCATCTCCGTCTCTGACCGATGCGAGTTAAACACCTCATGGCTCATAAACGAACTCGTCCGAGCCAACCCCCCAGTAATCTCATCGCTCGCCCCCTCCCACAAATCACCAAACGAAACCGACCCACCACCAAAAATCGCAACCAGATCCGTCACCAATCCTTCGTCGCTCGTTTCATCAAGCGTGATTCCAACTGACCCATCCCCAAAATCACGCAAGTTAATCCGCCGCTCGCGTGCTGCATTCATCACCACCGCCGAGTCCCCATTGACCTTGACCCGCAGCGTATCAAACACCAAACCATCGAGCCCGCCTTCAATTTCATGCCCAAGCCCAACGAGCCCAACCCGCAGCGCTTCGGTCATCTTGTGAATCTTCTTGGCAATCGCCTTGAGCCCATCAGGCCCGTGATACACCCCATACATCGAAGCCATCACCGCAAGCAACACCTGAGCCGTACAAATATTACTCGTCGCCCGATCCCGCTTAATATGCTGCTCGCGCGTCTGCACCGCCAGCCGCAACGCCGGCTGCCCATGCGAATCCACCGACATCCCCACAAGCCGCCCAGGCATCTTCCGCACAAACTCTTCCCGCGTCGCCATAAACCCAGCATGAGGCCCGCCAAACCCCATCGGCACCCCAAACCGCTGCGCACTCCCCACCACAATATCAGCCCCCGTCTCCCCCCACTCACCCGGAGGTGTGAGCAGCGTCATCGCAAGCAAATCCACCGCCGCCACCACCATCGAGCCGTTCTTGTGCGCCCAGTCCGTCAGTTTCTCCCAGCACTCGACCCGCCCATCGCTCGTTGGATACGAAATCAGGATCCCCGCCACATCCGGGTTCTCCATATCAAAATCCTGCGGGTGCCCAACAACAACATCGATCCCCATCGACTTCCCCCGCGTCCGAACAACCCCAATCGTCTGCGGCTGACAATCATCCGCAACATAAAAAGTCTTCCGCTTCCCCCTCAAAATAGCCACGCACATCGCCATCGCCTCAGCCGCCGATGTCCCCTCATCAAGCATCGAAGAATTCGCCAAAGGCAACCCCGTCAAATCACACACCATCGTCTGAAAATTCAACAACGCCTCAAGCCGACCCTGCGCCGTCTCAGGCTGATAAGGCGTGTACTGCGTATACCACTGAGGATTCTCAAACACATTCCGACCAATCACCCCAGGCGTCACCGTCCCCACATACCCCATCCCAATACACGATCGAAACACCTTGTTCTTCTCGGCGATCGCCCGTAAATCCCGCAACAACACCCGTTCACTCCGAGCAACAGGCAAATCCAACTCCCCCTCCATCCGAATAGACGCAGGCACCACCTCATCAATAAACGAATCCAAAGACCCCGCCCCCACGACCGAGAGCATCGCCGCCACATCCCCCTCACTCGGCCCAACATGCCGACCCACAAAATCCCCCAGCGATCCACCAATACCCGCATCCGCAGCAACACCAGTCATCGACATATCAACACTCCAAACAGAATATCAACCACATCCCAAGCCCATCCAAAGACCCGAACGCAATCATAGACCCTCTTCCCTCTTTCTTGCTCCTCCCCCGTCCTGACGGGGGAGGTGGCCGAGTCTTCGAGGTCGGAGGGGGTCTTTCTTTCTTGCCTTCTCTTCCTCCCTCTCCCATTGGGGGGTCTGATGGGAGAGGGCCGGGGTGAGGGCTCCCTGACTTCTCTATCTCCCCTCCCCCCCTCCGCCTTCTCTTCCTCTTCCCCAGTGGCTAGTGGCGAATGCCCAGTCCCCTCTTAATACCGCAACACCGAATGCACATCCCCAAAATCCACCAACCGCTCCCGTCCATTCAAAAACTCAAGCTCAATCAAAACCACCACCGCCTCAATCACCGCCCCAGTCTTAGCTACCAACCCACACGCCGCCTCCATCGTTCCCCCCGTCGCCAACAAATCATCCACCATCAACACCCGCGCCCCAGACCCCACCGCATCCTGATGAATCTCCAGCGTATCAGTCCCATACTCAAGCGCATACTCCGCCCGATGCACCGCCCTAGGCAGCTTCCCAGGCTTCCGCACAGGCACAAAACCAGCAGACAACGCCTGAGCAATCGCAATACCAAAAATAAACCCCCGCGACTCAGCCCCCACCACCAAATCAATCCCCTTCCCACGATACGGATTCGCCATCAACTCCACCGCAAGCGCAAGAGCCCCCGCATCCCCAAGCAAAGGCGTAAAATCCTTATACACCACACCCTCAACCGGAAAATCAGGCACATCCTTGATCAACCCATCCAACCGAGCCATCGTCTCATCATTATACATACAAAACCTCCATTTCAGACCCTCATCCTATTCACCGCCCCCCCCAAAACACCCCCCTTGTGCCCAAACCTGTTTTCCTGTACTCTAAGAATCAACATCCCC
>JAESRA010000185.1 GCA_016764895.1 Phycisphaerales bacterium
GTAGTTGGGGGGTAGATACTGCGGAAACCACCACCGATCGCGCAGCCAAATCTTCCACCCCATCGCCCGATTTCTCAGGTGAATCTTCCAGCCTAATAAACAGGTCTTCTTCCCCTACGGGGAATCTAAACACCAGAAGACCCGCCCCAACCCGGGCAGGAACGCCTGGGGCTTCTCTTCGAGTCGCTTTGAAGACCAAGAACGAAAGCAAGTCGGGCAGTAGGAAAAAGAAATGGCTCCACAAACCGCGAGCAGCGGGTAAGCCAAACTTTGGGGGGTTGGGGGGTGGGGGGCCGAATATTCGGGACATCCAGAGCAAAGACTTGGGGGATATGGGGCGGTTGCTTGAACTTCATGCCCAGGCCGTCAAAGCCGGACTGGCCAATCCCAGCGAAGCAGGGAGACTGGACTTTGTCGCCCTGGCTCAACGGGCACGGATGAGCGGACGAAAGGCAGGGGGTGGGGGAGCGTTGTTCTTCTGGCTGCTCCGAGAGAAGAAAACCCAGTTCATCACCCACGCGACCGAGGAAGAAGCGGGACGGATGATCAAAGCACACCTCTACGGAACACAGAAACGAGCCAAAGATCAAGAACGACAACTAGACACACTGCAAGAGCAGTGGGGGGGGGCACAATCCAGAACTTTGGGGGGTATGGGCAGTAGGAAAAAGAATGGACGGTCTAGTGCTGTAGCGGACACTGTGAAATCGGGGCGACCAGAATACTCCAAAGATGAGCAGTTTGTCATCGCATGCAAGCGGGTGGCGATGAAGCACCGAATCGGAGAACCGTTTCGGATCGCTCATGCCGAAGGGTGGACACGGGATCGATGGGATACCGCTGTGAAAGAATACGAAGCGACCAAGTTTGCCATCAGGCAATCAGAACTCATGCAAGAAGTTGAGGAGTGAACGCGACTACACCAGTAAACGACGACTTGTAGTAATGGTCATCGGTAAAAAACCCCAGAATAAACCTCTTGCAGAAACTTGATGAACTTGTCTCGATTTGAATGGAATCCAGAACAAAAATAGGGGTGAACCCAGTACACTGTGCAAGACTCCCGCCGATTGGCCGGAGGAACAAACCGAACGATTTCCGCGAACGGAGATCGGGTAACGAAGAAAATGATTCATTGATTTCCAGAGATAAAATGAGGAGTGATTGATATGCAAAAGCGTCACATAGTTTCAGTTCTTGGAGCGTTTACAGCGATTGGTTCACTTGCATTTGGAGGGAATCCGATCGATGATCCGTATGGCGATCCTGGTTGTCCGCCGTACACCTCGTCTGAAACCCAAGGGAGCAACGGGTCTCCAAGTAATCCCAGTTCTTCTAGTGGCGGAAAGATATCTGATCCAATCAGCCTTGCAACAGGTGATTATCAACTTGTTCAAGTAGACCTCACCATTCCTGGTCGAGGGATGGACTTTGAGATTCGTCGGTTTTATCGATCTCTGTCTGGTCTTCAAGCGGTACTTAGGTTTGAAGATACTCCACGCGAACTCATCGGTTTGAGTCCAGCGACTTCTATGGGGGACCATTGGTATTTTAACTATGACATAAGGCTGTCATTCCCAAAACCTACATTCACCACTTTTAGTGATCCGAATCTTACAGATCCGATAGAGTGGGAGCCAGCAGAAATACTCCCAGATCGAATATCGGTACTTAGTGGGACGGGTAGGATTGATCCTTATACTCAATATGGAACGGGGGAGTATTCAAATGAGCATTTCGCTCGCAAACTCGTCTTTACACAGGCTGACGAGCCTGTGTATCTCTATGAGTCTGACATGACGGTCTATGAGTTTTTTCCGGCATATGAATCTGTAGTGACTGATTTTGATTCAACAAGTATTCGGCTTCCTTATGCTGGTCGATTGAAATCCATTACTGATCGAAATGGGAACCAAATACAGTTTAACTGGGAAACATCATTGGATGGTATCGAACGAATTGACATTGCCATTGATACACTTTCCCACACTATAGATTTTGTCTACCATGATCAAACACACAATGGGCAGCTTTCTTCGCTCTCAAACCTGAGTAATGCATCAGGGCTTCTTTGGAAGGTGGTAGACCATGCTGATAGAGAGGTTGTATATGGCTACACAGAACAACCAGGTGCTCAGAGCAATGTTTTCATGATGACATCGGCAACTCTTCCGGCGATCGAAGATTCATCACAGTTTGATCTGCCCATTGAGCATGCCAGATTTACTTCAGGTCAAGTATGGAGCTACGAATACAACGAGAACAATGTCATGCTCTGGGGTGGCCGCATGCTCGAGAAGGTCACGAGCCCAAACGGTGATGTTGTTCTTGAGAACGATTACAATTATTATGGCCAACAAGAAGAACCAAATACAATCCGTGTTATCCGTCAGAAATACGGACAGTCCGAGTACAACTATCTGCTGACAGACCTTCAGGGGAACTATTTAAATCTATCTTTAAACTTTAATATGCCAGATGATTACTATGTATGGGTGAATGATCGTCGAGGAGCGATCACCCGATTAAAGTATCGCGGTGAGGACTCGAATACCCCTGGGTTTTACCGTCAGCTTCTTGAAGAAACGGTTTATGAGGGTCTTGTTTCAGATCCTAAAAAAAGCACATTTGCAACGGTTGATCAGAATGGCAATCCTACAGCTTGGTTCTATCTCGATGAATCAAACGATTACGCGAACTACAACACGCCAATCCCGCATAGTGGTCCGGGAGGTGTTGCTTCGCCTGTGTCCTACACCGATACATACGAAACGAATGACAACTGGAATGTAACAGGGTACAATTGGCCGGTCTATGACCTTGGCGGAATGGATACCGTAAATTTTGTAATGGAAGATTCCATAAGTGCTCCAAATAATCCATTAAAATGGGGAGCAAAGCTGTCCCGCACTCAACATGCGGCAAATACACCTGCGATAATTAATGAAACATGGGACTACAGCAGGTTTGATTTTGGAGGTTGCGGCTGTGGTGGTCGAGGATTTGAAACAGGCTTCAGGGATGGTAATGGAAACTACACCCTGAAAGAATATGACACGAATATCAACTCAATCACGGGCCGGCCAACTGGTGATTTGCTCGCTATTTATCACGACCTTTCTACGGGTGATTTCAATACAAGCTACGCGGCGGCCCAGGGGTATGCAGCAGCTGTTGAGCGGTTTGAATACAACGACTGGGGGCAAGTTACCAAGTACACACATTCCCAGAAAACCATATTGGACGATAATGGAAACGAAGTCGATCATCGTCAGGTAGATCGATTCGTGTATTACTCTCTGACTGCACACCCAAACAATGCAGGACGATTAAAGCAACGGATTATTGATGGTCTCGATAACAACTCATCCACTTCAAGCAACTCGCAGATGACCACAACTTATGAGTATGACGCGATTGGGAATGTGACCAAGGAGACTCGACCGAACGGTGATATCAGCGAGTATTTGTATAATCAAGCTGCTGAACTTGTGCAAGAGATTCACTATGACCAGAGTGGTCCATCCGGGAAGCCGTACGCACAGATCGATTATTTCTATGATGCCAACGGCAATCTTGTGCGTGAAGAGGTTGCTAATCTTGACAGCAATAGAGACCCTGTTTCATCGAATCCCACGATTACGACTGTATTTGAGTACAATATTCACAACATCCCAACAATAGTATCCCGTGAAGCAGAGTCGTTTGGTGGCACAATTCAGGAGTATGCAGGTATTGGCCGGAAGGCCGAAGCGCCAGTGTCTGAATCTGCGTTTGCATCCCAAGAGTGGGAGTATGACGCGGCGGATAATTTGAAGCGTCATTATGAAGGCCTTGCTGTCAATGGGACTGATTTAAGCAACATGACCGAGTACGAGTATAACTCCAGAGATCTGCTCATTAAGAGTACGGCTGGCATAGGTGATGCAAACCCATTCGTGACTTCCGTAGATTACGATGAGAAGGGCCGAGCGTCAGGTGTGACTGTTGATCCAGATGACAATACGCAGTCGGAATATTTTAGTATTATCTACGATGGCTTTGACCGTATCACGCAGTATTCTGACCCTATGGGTAATCAGATGAGTTACGAATACGACAACAACCACAATGTGGTTGAATCATATTTCACAGGGCCTGTGTCATTTGATTCTTCAAGCAGTCCCGAGACCAGCTACACACTCTATAGCCAGTCGTATGATTACGACAACCGAGATCGCATGACCCTGCGTTCGGTTGATATCTTTGATTACGATTACACCGCAGGAACGGGCCCCGCTTCTGGGGCAGGCCCGCATGGGGTGAGCCAGCAAACAACCAGTTATGTGTACAACCGTGATTCGTCGGTGCGTTCAATCATTGAAATATCGGGGGATGCTGCGACCGACAAGCGGGCCAATTTTTACTACGATACGGCAAGCCGGATTAAGTTCATTGAGGACAACGATTTCAACACAACCATGTACGAATATGATTCTGAATCCAATGTCGAGCGTCTCACTCGCTCGGAGCAATCTACATTGGTGGGTGGGAGTTTTGAGGTATACACGGTTGATCAGGTATTCGACGCACTTGATCGTTTGATTAGTTCAACCGATGGAGCGGGCAACTTGTCTGGGTTTAAATTTGACTCACGATCAAATATGATCAAGCAAGAAGACCCGCGCGGGAACATTACCCGCTTGATTTATGACGGAATGAATCGCATGACGATGAGTTCCGTGGACATGACGGATACGGGCGATGGCGGTGGGGTGTCTATCACGCCCATCGAAACACACAAAGCGTACGATGATTCGAACCGGTTGATTTCGGAAACAGATGATAACGGGAACACAACCAGTTATGAATACGATGGTCTCAATCGGATTACGAAGGCCGTCATGCCTGATGGTGAGGACTATACGACTACCTACGACCACAACGGAAACATCGAAACCTTTATTGATGCTCGTGGTGTAGTTTCAAGCAACACCTACGACCTGAATAATCGGCTTGTGACACGAGTCATCAGCGGCACTTCGATTCCAGGTGCGACATCCGAGATTTTCCAATACGATGGCATGGGGAGGTTGCGTACAGCGATCAATAAGATTGGTACCGACGGGCTCACAAAGATTGTTCGTGAATATGACTCGAGGTCGAATGTTGTTCGTGAAGTTCAGAATGTAGAGGGCCCAAGCTTCCCAGAATTGAGTGATCGTGTTGTTCAATACGAGCACGATGACGCCAATAATATGACACAGATTGCGTACCCAAGCGGGCGTGTGATTGATCGTGCATACGACCAACTCAATCGCCTTATTGGGATTGCCGATCCGGCGATGACGAACACTTCCGTTTCTGAGTTTAAATACATCGGGAACAGGCTGCAACGCCGTATTCATGGTAATGGTACCCGGACTGATTATGGCTACAACGGATACGAAGGCGGGCTGGTTCACATCGATGATCACGGCTTTGGTCGAGTCGCCGAGATCACTACGACGAAATCGGGTACGGGAACAGTCTTGGATTCATTTACATTCCGGTGGGATGAGAGCCAGAATCGAACGAGTTATAAGGATGTCGGCTCTGGCATGAAGAACCGTCGGGAGCGGTTGTTTGGGTATGACTCATCGGATCGTTTGATTTCAACGGATGTTGATTTTCCGGATCCCAATACTGATTTCACAAACCCAACCAATAGCGGGATTACCAACTACGACCTCGATGGCGTGCACAACCGATTCTCGGTGACGGGCTTTGAAGAGGCCGGTGCTCCGATCGGGATTTATAAAGATGCGGCTGTTGATACGCCGGATCATGTGTCCAACAACCAGTACACCTACACGCCGCACGAAAACGGTGGCACCTGGATCAACACCTACGACGAGAACGGGAACTTGGTCTTTAGAGCCGAGCACAATATCTCGGACTTTACAGATGACTATGTACTGGATGGTTTTGATCTGCTCGCATTCATGGCGGCGTTAGGCAACGAGGACCCCGAAGCAGACCTCGATAATGATGGCCTATGGGGTTTCTTTGATATCACGATATTCCTTGCCAACTTCGAAACCGGCACGCAGCTTGACCATGAATATTTCACCTACGACTTTAAAAACCAGTTAATCGATGCTGATCTCAAGAGTGGATATGACACGATTCGTGCTTCGGTGCACAACACTTATGACCCATTTGCACGCCGGGTCATTGAGCGATCAGGAGTATTGCCTGACACGCTTTCGGTGCAGATGGTGTATGGCTGCGCTTCGCTGTGGGAGGTCATCGAGCAGATTCAACTGGCCGAGGGTGCGAATCCCGAAAAACTCTTGCTGACCCATGTCTACGGCCTAGGCATTGATGACGAAGTAAGCTACCGGATCGAAAATCTAACGCTCACAGAGGATTTCTGGGCCCACCGCGATGATTTGAATTCACTGACAAGCGTGACCGACATCAATGGCGATATCAAAGAACGCTACCAATACGGCGACTACGGCCAAGTGACAATCTTCGATCCAACAGGCATCGAACGCGCGATCTCAGAAGTCGGCGCCACCCACCTTTACACCGGCCGCTCCCTAATCACAGGGACGGGGTTGCAAGACTCGCGGTGGCGGGTGCTGGATTTGGAGACGGGACGGTTTGTGCAGCGGGATCCGCTTGGGTATATTGATTCGATGAATGTCTATGTGTATGTAGTTTCAAACCCATTGAAATTTGTAGACCCGCTCGGACTCATACTCACAGTCGTAGGTGATGATGCATACCGGGAGAGTGTAGAGAAGGCACTTCAAGAGATTAGTCCCAGTGTTGAGATTGATGATAGGGGAGTTGTTTCAATTGGTCCCAGCACTCCGGGGAATGAGGAGGGACATAAAGCTATAAAAAATCTCATTGATTCAATATTCGACAATGTAGTGAAAAACGACAGGCCTGGGAAACTTCCAAGTACTACTCCATCAAATGATAATTTTGATGTAGAAGATTGCCCACCAGATGGGGGGCCACCCAGCCCGGGTAGTGGTGCGGACGCAACAGTACATTGGGATCCGGATACCACATGGTCAGAAGACGATCCAGGAATGGTAGGGCCACGAAGAAGAATTCCAGATTCAGTCATTTTGGGTCATGAGTTGGCTGGTCATGCTCAAGAGTTTAACAATGGTACTGACACGGGAGATGATGGTGACTATGAGGCTGGGTCACGGATCATTGAGGACATCCTTAGAGATGAAATGGGATACGGTCCTAGGCCGCCCGGAGTATGGCCTTATTAGATTATAGATTGATCGGAGCAATAAATGGTTGGAAAATTTGAGGGAGCAATAAAAACAATTTCAATAGTGTTGTTGTTCGTTGGTCTTGTTTCAATGGCGACTTCGTGTTCATCGAGCCCGGTTGATACTAACGGATCAATGTCTGTTAAAGACCAAGCCTTCAGCTATTATAAAGCGATTAAGGGCGGCGAATTAGTGCTTCTAGCTGATGTTCAAGATGCGATAGGTGTCGCCGAATACATTGAACAGGTAAGTGATTCAAGAAGTGAACAGGTAAGTGGTTCAAGAACAAGGTACACATGGTATTTTGGGAGAACGTTTTTTTCTATAGATTATGATGAATCAGGTGACACCATATCTTCGTCATGGCGTTCTTCATATTGATGAATTTAGATGAAGGAACCGCTCTGTTTATGAGATATTGCTATTTCAGTAATTTATCTTGAATGTCGGTGAATCTTCGGGTCGCGAACTTCGTCGGTCATAGAGCTTTGTGGTGCTGATGTTCGCATGCCCGAGCTGACCTGCCCCCATATTTTGTACCACTCCCTATGTTAGGGCAGTAGCGTTTGCGCTTGTCCCCGTTTCTGTACCAGCTTGAAGGTGATGCTTCATGCTTTATCTGGCCAGGCTAGCCTGGCCAGATAAAGCA
>JAESRA010000186.1 GCA_016764895.1 Phycisphaerales bacterium
AGAAACCGTCCCGAACTCAGGGCCGATGAAGAGCCCGGCTCGTTTTTCGGTGCCGGTTTCGTCGTCGCCTTCCATGTACCGACCCTCGGCACAGATATATCTCCCAGGCCAAGGGGTGAGCGATGAGAACTTGATGCGGCCTTCCTTGTGGGCCTGCTGCACGCCGGAGGTCTTGAGGTTCTCCAAGATCATTTGTCCGAAGTCCACTTCGCTGTCGGTGCGAGAGGATTGCTTGGCAGGGTCGATCAGCTCGTCATCTTCATCCACGCCGAGCGTGCGGTGTGGCGAGAGACTCTCGACGGTAAACGGCCCGGCGACACGCACCTTCTTCTTGTCCTCGTACGGCTTGTCATAGAGATACTTAGAATCTACCTTGGCCGCGATGGACGCATCGATCTCCTTCTGCCGAGCGATCCGCTGCTCCCACCATTGGGCGTGCAGTTTCTTAGTAGTGTCCGACCATTTGTCCTCTGGCTCGCGTGGAATCTCCCACTCTTCCCACTTCTGTTCGAGAGCATTATTGAGATCCTCGCGGAGAGGTTCGAGTGTCTCTTGGAACTTGTCCCAGATGACATCAATTTCTAAGTTGTTGGCAATGGACTTGAGCATGATGTGAGGCACCCGCTCATAAACAAATCCATGGCGAATGTCTCCAATTACAGGCTGTAATTTTGGTGCAGTCGAAGTTATTTCGGCTTCCTTGAGTTGGCCATCTTCGGAATCGGTCAATATGTAAAACGGATAGCGAGAACCCATAATGCGAGCACGGGCTAGAGCAAGGGAAACTCGTGATGTATCAATTGTGATCCAACGCCGCCCCCATTGTTCGGCAACGGTGGCCGTGGTGCCAGAACCGCAAGTTGGGTCCAGTACGAGGTCTCCAGGGTCCGTTGCCATGAGGATACAGCGCTCAACGACCTTTGTATTTGTCTGAACTACATATATGTTTTGTACAGCAAAAGTACTTTGAATAGTGTCAGTCCACATATTGCTGAATGGGGCAACTGGAAAATCATCGGCGTATCGTTTGAATGTAAGAGTATTTCCTGCCCCGAACAATCGGTCGGCAAGCGACAACCGACCAAGACCAATTACATGGGTTTTCCAATGCTTGTTGCCCCCGATTTCAAATGACTGACCTCGCCAAATAAATGGTTTCGACCCAATCTCAGAAGCCCCTTGAGAGGTTAAATTAGATGCCTGAAATCGGCGAAAATCTGAATGCCCATCTTTAAGAGCTTGATTTACACTCATCATTTTACGATCAGACAACTCGGCTCGATTGAAGCCGGATTCGATCATTTCTTTTGGTCTGTAATATTGTAGTTGACGAACTTTACAAACGGATTTTCGTTTTGAATACCAGAGGATGAAATCGCATGTATTTGCCAAATAGTCTGTGGCTTGGAATGCAGTCTTTCTGAACTGAATTAAACTGATAAAATTCTCATCTCCGAATACTTCATCCATTACCGCCCGAACACGGTGAACATTTTCATCCCCGATTTGAATAAAAATGGATCCTGTGTCAGCAAGAAGATCTCTTGCAACGGTCATCCTGTCACGCAAATAGGTCAGGTACGAATGAATCCCATCTCGCCATGTGTCGCGGAATGCTTTGACTTGTTCTGGATCGCGAGTGATGTGTTCGGCTTTCCCATCCTTCACATCACGGCTTGTTGTTGACCACTGGAAGTTCGAGTTGAACTTAATGCCGTAAGGCGGATCGAAGTAGATGCACTGCACCTTCCCACGCAAACCTTCCCGCTCGGCGAGCGAGGCCATGACCTGGAGCGAGTCGCCGAGGATCATGCGGTTGGTCCAGTTGGTGTCGTGCTGATAGAACTCGGTGCGTGCATCGTCATCGGGCAAGCCGTTGAAGTCGGCGTAGAGGTCCGCAAGCCGCATCTTCCTCCTTGGCCTGCTCCTGCTTGTGCGTCCTGCGGAGCAGATCATCAATGAGCACCTTGGGATGAACCTTCTCCTGAATAAACAACGGCGGCGCATTGACCACCAGATCCGACCAATCCTGCTCATCCTTCCCCCGCCACACCAACTGCGGGTCCAGATCCCGATTCCGCCGCTCATATGCTACTTGAATGGGCGTCTGATCTTCCTTTGACATCACAGACTGAAACTCAGCCGTCGGGATGTTTGGCCGCTTGGCTTCATCATGCGTGAGCGTTTCGACTTGCTTGCGGGATTTCTTCTTTGTCTTCTTAGCCATGAATGGATACTTTCGGTTCACGCCTCAAGCGAGTCAGGGTTCTTGTTTGATTTTTTCTTGTCCGACTCAATGCGTCGTTCAACCTTCTTCAAGTCTTCCGCAGCAGGCAAGCTCTCAGGACGAATGCCACGATTGATCAATGTATCACGAACAGCTTGATTATTCGTGACATGCTCTTTAGAGATTGCTGCTTCCGACCTCATGCCCTTCTCGCGAGCATTGTGGATTGTGATCTCTGTGGCGAAGTCTTTGGCTTTGAGAATGATGGTCGGCGCAAAGTCCGCGAGTGGTCGCCCGGATGGAACTTTCCACTGTGCCTTCATGGCTCGCGTCGTCTTGCCAAAGAGTGCCTGGTCGCCCTTGCTACGGATCAGGGCGAAGTCCTGGTTGCCACCGGTTTGCTCAAAAATGACACCGGAGAGTTCTTTCTCTGTATTGGTCAACTTCTTCCTCGCAGAGACCCGCTCGGCTTCAAGAACCCGCTGCTCGATCAGCTCGGCTCGGCGGGTCTGGATGGCGAAATATGTTTGGGCAAAGGCGATCTGTGACTTGCTTGGATCTCCATTCTGGGCAATGAGATAGCACGCATAGCGGGTGAGCATAATATCAGGAATTTCCCGCTGACTGCCTGAGCCGAGATCAACCATTTTCCCGACATCAGCAAAATGGTCTGCTACCTCGTGCCCTGAGACTTCACATGCCGTTTTTGCCTTGGAAACGACATTGAGGAAGTTGTCCCACTTGGTGTAGCCCAGCAAGTGCTGAAGATCGCGTGCAAGCCAGTATTCGATGCCGCCATCGGTCTGCTGCGCGTGCCCCTCAAATGTATCGGTGAGATTACGGATTATATCAGATTTCATTCTTTCCCCTCCACCAGTGAACTGCTTACAGATTCAATCATCTCATTGAATTTTTCTTCCACTTTCTGTTCAAAATCTTGTTGCATTTCATACACATCAGTAAACTCCGCAAATGCCCAACGACCAAATCGTTTGTGGTTATTCACACCTGGCACCCAGTAAGTCTTCATGGTGCTGGCTTTTTCTTTGGCATCCTCTCCGCGATACCCCTTGATCTCCACAATGAGATTCAACAAATCTTCATCCCCATGCCCATCATCTACAAGCACTATGAAGTCAGGAATGTACCGACGGGATACTGAACCAAACTGGTATGGAACTTCAAACCCAAGGCTGTGGTTCTTGACATAGGCCTTCACCTTTGGATGAGCCTCAACCACACGACAAAACTCCGCTTCCCAATCGCTGTCAAGAATAACCCAGTTCACATGCGATTTGTCTACAGCCGTTTCCCAGCGATCTCGCTTGGAAGTGTGGAAGTTCACATTGGCTGTCGAACCAGCCTGGTTATATGGGTCAAGGACTGCTTTCACAGGACTCTCGCCTACAAGGCTTTCGGTAATCCCGCGAGTGATTTTCTCACAGGCCATGTCCATCAGGTTTTGATATTCCAACTGGGCTGGATATGTGCCACCTTTACACTCAAGACAACTATTCAACCATTGGCGAGTAATCCGCTTGAGCTGCCCAAAGAGATAATACTTGGGGTCGTCTCCAGGATCACGCCAACTCGTTTCAATGAGACGCTGCGTTATCTTGAAAGACAATGTAGATTGCCTCATATCCTTTGTATGATCTAGTGTCAGATTCGCTGTTTCACCGATGATCCCAGCATTTTGGGTTTCAGTGGCACCAACCAAATCTGGTGTCAAGACCAAAACTGAATCAGAATCAAAGCTTGCCGTCAGCTTTTCTTCCGGCAGTTCTACTCTGTATCCTGCAACTCTGGGAAACTCGATACAAAGATCATCCCGCTCAGGACGCATCGCCTTCACATGAATTGTCTCTCTCGGCGGCTGCGGTGGTGCGACTACTGGCTTGGCAGTGAAGTCAAACGGTATACCGAGCACATCGGCATACTCAACATTGAACAAACCATCTTCATTCAGATCATACGACTGCCGCCTCAGTGCCCGCCCGATGACTTGCTCGCAAAGAAGTTGCGTGCTGAACGCACGAACTCCAAGAACATGAGTCACCGTATTCGCATCCCAACCTTCTGTAAGCATTGAAACTGAAACTACGCAACGGATGGCTTCCCCAAGCCTTCCTTTTTTACCAACGGTATTCATGACCTCTCTAAGTAAATCTTGATCGCTGATATTCTCAGCTTGCCTCTTATCACCAGTGCGTTCAATAATTTCTCTGCGGAACAACTCGATCTCATCGGATGCCATTGCACGAAAGTTCTTATCGAGAGCATCGCCTGACTCCAACTGACTACTGTCAATTAAAAGTGTGTTGGGACGGGCAAGAGCATTTCCATGTTCATCATGGTTTCTGAACAAATCGAGCCGGCCATGCTCAAGCGTGCTTGAGCCATCCTTTTTTTCTCTCAAGAATCCCGACACATAGTCGTAAACCAGCTTGGAAGAGGCTGTATTGTTGCACACAATGATAAAACAAGGAGGAACTCCAACTCCTGCCTGTGCCCAGAGTTCAAATGTCTGTTTGTAGTGGCCATACAAGGCTGCTAATGCCGTCTGCAACTGCGCTGGCAAATCTAACGGGTCATTGATAGCATCCTTGCTGCGACGCTTCTTAGGCATATCGGCACGAATATGAGACCAAAGCTCGCGGTACATTGGCATTTCACCATGCGGGATATTGTCCGAAATAGGAACACGCGGCAACTTGACGATTCCGCATTCGATCGCATCCATGAGTGAGAAATCGCACATGGTCCACGGAAACAAAGTTCCTTCTGCATAGCCTGAGCCACGAAGAAAGAATGGTGTAGCGGACAAATCGAATACCTTTAGTACACCAAGCTTTGACTCAACAGCTTCAATCCCACGGAACCACATTCTTGCGGCTTCTTGGTTATCCTTCGCCTCATCCGCATCGTCCCCCTTGAGATCCGTTTCATTTGATTCGCCTGGTTTCTCAGCGTAACAGTGATGGGCTTCATCATTGAGAACAGCAATCTTCTTCATCCCCATCAATTCTGGCATGACACGCTGGATCATCTGGCCAACACTCTCAGTCGTTGAGAGTTCTTCACCGCGTCCCTGTAATAATGCTCGCCCGCCCTTAGAAATGTCCATCGTTTCACGCAACTTGAAAGCGTGATAATTTGTGATGACGATTTTCGCACGATCAATATCACCAAGCATATCGCCTGGTACGATCTCTCTACTCTTGTAGTAGCTGTATGGATCATTTGGCATCAAAACTTTCAGACGGTCACGAATCGTTATTCCGGGAGCTACAACAAGAAATCCGCGAGTGAATTTCTTACTTGTTGGCCTTCGCACTGCGTTGACTGTTTGCCATGCTATCAGCATTGCCATGACGGTTGTTTTTCCCGCACCAGTAGCCAGCTTTAATGCCAATCTTGACATCCCGCCATTGGCTGCATCGTTGGCATCGTTTAGATGTTCAAGAATTTTCTTGCATTCTTTTCCGAGCTTTGGTGCTACCTCAGTCAGCCAAATAGTGGTTTCCACAGCTTCAACTTGGCAGAAAAACGGCCGTAAACCTTCAAACTTATGGTGACGCCAATGCTGAAGCAAGCGTGCTGTTTCAGGTGTCACTTTCCAATCGCTTGGATTGGGTATTGCTCGCCAATGCCCAACCAACCTGCGGACTTCATTAATTATTGGAGTGGGATCATACTGTTGGTCTGCGGTGGACAGCCCATGCTTATCCGTAAAGACCAACTCAAGCTCTTCTTTTCTGCGTTTCTTTGTCTTTGGAATCGGAGTAAAATACTCCGCCCGCCGTCGGTTAGAAACGACATCGTTTGTTGGTTGCCCACTATCATCTTCCAACTTCCAGTGCCGGGCTGGATAGTCGTATGGCGAGTTCAGGATTGGCTGTTGAAAGAAATCTTGCGTCATATCACCCCGCATCTCACTCTAACAGCACTTCTATGTCAAGTAGATCTATTCGTGACAAGTAGGGCTATCCACAGAGAGAAATCTGTACTCATGGTCTGTTCACCAATCATATCCCTAAACCGTCCGCAATACATTCGAGAGACAGCTCAAATCCCAACCAATTGCCCAAATTAACCACATGGTCGTTTGGCGCGAACTGGCGCAGCGACGGTGTTCAAACCCAAGCAGCCATGTTTTTTGAAGTGCTAAAAAGTGTTTGAAATCAATGGCTTGGGGTCATAGAAAGGCGCTGATAAGGGCGAGGTCGGCTGTTCGAGTCAGCCCAGGCCCACCACCCGTACTCCGCAGATTCCCGCCATTCTTCCAATTCAGAAAAAAGAGCCAAAATCGCGTTTGGCTCAACTTTGGCGCGGAAATCCCTCAAAGCACTATAATGCCCCCCACTTACTTGATGAAACATGGTTGGCATTCTTTGCTCTAACCATCACACAGATATCGCCTACAGGCGATGAACTGAAGCGATTTGGTCTGCCTGCTTTGTAGAGACCCCCGCTTGTGAAGCGAACTCATGCCATTGCTCTACGACTTCCTTCACTTCGCCCACGATTGATTCAGCCAAGCCTCGCTTCATGGACACAGTTTCCGCAACGGCCTTGAAATCACCCATCGTGAATCCAGAACGCTTGCCGTTCAAACTCATCTGGTGCTTGGAAGTCCAACGACCCGATGGGTTGTAGCTGTACATGACATCAAAGGCAGGCGATAGTGACCACTTGCCCTGCTTGTCCATCAAGAACGCGATGTTCTTGACATGGTCGTCCTGATTTCGAGCAATGACATTGAACACCATTCTGCGAAACTGTTCTTCAATATCATCCATCGCCAGCCCAAGCTTACGGATTACGAGCATTGCTTGCTCGTAAGAATGAGCACCGGCATCGTTGAAGTCAAAGTGAGCCATTGCCCCCAATGACTGCATGTGCAGCTTCTCTCCACTGGGCAACCGATCGAAGCGTTGGGTCATAAAATGGCGACGCCCACTTTCCTCGAAAATCCTGCATTCGGCCATGCGAATACCTGCTGCCTTTGCCATCAATGAGTACGCATATTCAATCGCACCAAACCCCACCGGGTCTGCCAGTTCTTTGTCACTGTTGCCGTCCACGCCATCAAACTTGAACAGCCAGTATTCAAAGCCTTCTGGTGCAGTGACCTGCCCAGACCGCACCTCGTTTGTTTCAGGGTTCCATGCGATGACCGCCTTTGCACGGGCACCACCAGCCGAGGCACCGACACGAAGAATCTCTCGCAAAGCGTGTTCTTTTTCCTCGTCGGCAAATGATGCTTGAAAATCTTCTCGCCCCTGCAAAACTTCTGTGGCAAGGCTCACAAGTTCATCCACATGTACCAACATTGATTCATCTGCTTGTAATCCCTTGGCTGGGCGAAACTCCAATGCACCCATCCCTCGCATACCCGTATAGCAGAGCCGCTCGACTGCATCTATCTCGTCAGGCAATCGCCCTTGTGCTGAAAGCCATGTATTGATAACCGCATTGCCGAACTTGTCCGGCAACGCATCAGCAAGCAACCCCGGCAGGCCATGAAATGAATCCATTTCAAGATCAGAAAAACGGTAGATACGATCGGAGAGCGGCATCATCAACGGGGCAATCTCAATCCCGCTACCAACAAAAGCATCCGTGTACTGGAACGAGGCGACTTGCCTCGGCCCCTCAACCGTGACTGCACCGATTTGACGACCCCACATCCGAACTTCTGCAATTGTGCTCATGATTCACCATCCCCATCATTTTCATTGCCCCAAGTCCAGTCTTTCTCGCCTTGCTTTGATTGAGCCGACCGCCCTGATGCCCGCTTGCGTTCCTTGCCCTGCATACGGAGCAACTCCACCGGGCTTGATGGAGGTGGTGGTACAAAGCTATCAAGATTGTTCAGCAAACCGAGCACACGGAGAATACGAATCAGGTTGGTCAACTGGGTGGATCCCCCAGCCTCTAGGCGTTCAAGGGTGCGTTTGGAAACTCCAGCCTCGTTGGCAAGCTCTGCCTGGGTAAGATTCTGCTTGAGACGGTACTGGGCCAGCCGCTGGCCAAGTTCTGCAAGCACTATTGAATCTGTCATCTGATTGGCCTTTTCTTTATTCGCCATTACTGTCTACTTTATCGTCTATATTGCTGCAATTCGCCAGTTTTGTCTAGTTATTTCTAGGATTGCACCCTAAATACCACACCAAATCTGTTTTTTTGCCCTTTATTCTGACATTTCATGACGAATATGCGAAAATATTGGCATGGAGACAGCCCCCCACCGGCAAAGCAACCCAAGTACAGCAGGGGAAATACGCCACCGTGTAGAACGCGACGGAGACAAATTGTGGTGCACCAATGACTTCGACGATCTACCACATCAAGCGGTTGCCCAGTCACTCTCTCGCATGAGCCGCTCTGGCGAACTCAAACGGTTGAGCAAGGGGGTGTATTACCGCTCTCGCAAAACCGTCTTCGGGGAAAGTAAACCCAACCCATCAGCCTTGCACCAACTGCTCACCAAAGATCACACAGTATTCCCCGCTGGCATAACCGCCGCCAATTTGCTGGGCTTTACCAGCCAGAACCCCGCCCGCACAGAGTTGGCAACGACAGCAAGAAGCTTGCCTCGCATGCTTCTTGGTAAAGATACGGTTCTACACACAAGACGACCAGAAGCTTGGAACAGTTTGACCACCGAGTGTGCGGCATTGCTCGACTTCATGCGAACCCGAGGGGTATCCACAGAACTCACTTCCCACGATACGGCAAAGCGATTGTTGGTGTTGATAGGTCAATCCAATCGGTGGGAACAACTGACACAAGTTGCCAGCACCGAACCACCACGGGTTCGTGCAATGCTTGGTGCCATAGGCGAACACCTTGATTGTGATCCAAGTGTATTGACCCATCTTCGCCAATCACTCAATCCAGCATCAACCTTTGACTTCGGGATACTGTCAGCATTGCCTAACGCCCACGCATGGCAGAGCAAGACGAGTAGTATTGGCAATCGTTTGGGCTGAATCCCCAAACAACTTCTCTATTGAGCGGGCAGCATCCATCAGGTAATCGGGATGGTGCTTTGCATAGATTTCTGTTGTCCGCGATTCGGTGTGCCCCAGCATCCCCGCAATCTGACGGAGTGGAACACCGGAAGCAGCCATCAGTGTTGCTCCCGTATGCCGAAGTGTGTACGGCGTGACATCATCCAAGCCAGCCCGTATACATGCTCCACGAAATGACTTCTTCACCGTACATAATGGGTGGCCTTGGTATTCGAGAATATACCCTCTCTCTGATTCGTCCATTGCTTGCTCAAGCATTGGACGCAGACTTGGGGTGATAGGCACCACAGGACGACGCTTGTTGGATTGCATACTGCCGGAGGGCAAAAAATCAATGCGGTTCCAATCCAAATCCACCTGCTCTTTCCGCAATGAAAAGATAGCGATTGGCCGCTGCAATGTGTGCAATGCCAACATCACAAAGAGATGCAAATGAGGATACTCACACGCTTCGATCAAACGACGCACCTCATGAGATCGAAGGAACCGATCCCGTGGCGGTGGCGACGGCAACAACTCAATATGCGGGTAAGACTCCAATCTCCCCCGCTTCCACGCAAGCCGAAGTGCGGCCTTCATCACACCCAATTCTCTATTCAAGGTTCCGTTTGATGCTGTGTATCCTTGCTTGAGCATGGTTCTTTGCCGCCAATGGATATATGACTGCTGGGCATCCAATCCGAAATCCGAAACCAGATTGATACCGGATCGTCGCACAAACTCATTGAAGTGCTTGAGGCTTGTCCGGCTAGCCGGATAATAATGCTTGATCCGCCTATTCATCCCTTCTGCGTAATCCACCAACACATCAAGCAGCATCACATCTTCTGGGCGACGCTTCTTCGGGTGAAGCTCTTCATGCTCTTTGACAAATACAATCAACCGTCGCTTTGCTTCATCAAGATCGCGTGTGCCCGTGCTTTTGCGACGAGCGCCGCTGGGCTTTCCGCTGATGGACTTTGGTTTCCAATAAATAAAGTAGTTTGGTGTATCGGGTCTGCTGACAAGCATGTGGCCTTCATATTCCCAAACTGGTTCGTAGAACATTCTTTTCCTTCCTCCGCCTGCTGTGCAAGATAAGCACGCACATGCTCAGGCGTATACAGCACCCGTCTACCAATCCTCAGATGCCTGAGACGACCCGCCACACGCTCTCGATGCACGGTATTGCGATGAATCCGAAGCATCGAGGCCACTTCTTGTGTTGTCCAGACCACCGGCACACCATGCCGACTGGGGTGTTTATCCTGTTTCTTGTTTTTCAGTTGTTCATCCAGCGCGCGCTCAGCGTGAGAACTCAATGGTTGTGCCCATAATTCTGCACACAAATCATCTTGGTGTGGCGCAGCATCATCAATACCACCACTCATTCCAGCCGCTCCACGCCTGGATATGGGATCACTGGAAGCCCTCGCGCCCGCCGATTCTTATTTGCCTCAGCAACCAATCGTCGTGCATCAACAAGACGGCCATCGAGTAGGAAATCACGACGCTTCGATGGCCTGACCCGATCACCAAGCTCGTCAATTGCCACTTGCAAAGGGCGCGATGGCCAAGGATCAGCCAATGAAAGACTAGGAGGCCTTGGCCAATCGGTGGACGGGAAAATGATTTCTCCAAGATTTCCAACCAACTCGCCAAAATTGGGGACTTTATTGTCATTGGCTGGAAGCCGACCTCTCCGTTCAAGGTCAGTCCAAGGGTACACCAACTGCTCCCGACCATGACGATCAATCACAACTCGAATACATTTGGGTGGTGAATCATCATAAAAATCATTGAATGTCACCTTGCCCCCACTCAGTTCTTTGATTTTGCTCAAAATGGTGTCGTTGGGCACCCTCTCTCCGCTGATGTATCGAAGCACCGTACTTCGACTTTTTACACCAAGCAAGACTCGGAGTTGTCCAGGAGTCATGCCTGATTGATACATATAATCTGCTAATTTCATCCAACTGTCATAGCGTACCATTCGTTGGTGTGAAACCGAGTCCCCAGCCACAGCACCTTTGACTGCACGCCACCGCTTGCGAGTAAAAACATGACCGCATACGACAGCACTCCATTTCTTCTCCGCTTGTCGGTTCGTGCAGCAGATGCCCGTGTGGAACTGGCCGCTTCTACGCTGCTTGACAAAATCCGACACAAACTCTCGATTTCTGATCTCCCCCTCCCACTGCCCATCGACCAATGGATTGAAACTCCACTGGGATTCGACTTTGCCATCGTTGGCGACGATCAACTTGACCCAGAAGTGTTGGGATTGGCACGCCCAACACTCAATCAAATCCTGATTCATGAATCACTGCTTGAGCATGAAGGTCGGTTTCGATTCACCTGTGCCCACGAGTTGGGGCATTGCATACTCCATAAATCTGTTGCCGAGGAGTTATCCGATGCTGAACTCCCCCGTAGCGGAAAAATATCCGCGATTGAACATGAAGCAGATCGCTTCGCTTCATCCCTGCTAATGCCACTGAGCACACTGGCACAACAACTTGCAAAAGTGATGCGAGATCATCAACTCAACAACTCATGCGTTGAACTACTCCGAGGTGATGATGTTCGCACGGTGTGGCTCTGGCGACGGTGCATCTTGCCTGCACTCTGCGATACCTATGGTGTATCACGGGCAGCAATGGCCTACCGATTCCGCGAACTCAGACTCCCCGGCCAACGAAGGATTCTCAAGCCCTCAATGATTTCACTGATGGTTGCCCCAGAAAAAACCCTTGCGGACTTGCCACTTGATCGAATCATCGTGCGTGATGGCATACCAGTGCTCGAAGAATAATTTTCAGCTTTTTCGGATATGGGTCTTGATCTTACCCTGAAATCTGTTAGCATGTATGCGAACAGGCAATTTCGCTTGAGAGAACACCATGCCCACAAAGCCAACCCAACCCATCGGCGAGATCATCCGCCATCAACGCACGGAAGTGCTCATGGTTGGCTTGCGGGATATGGCCAAACTGCTTGAGATCGCCCCGGCACACCTGACCGACATCGAAAAAGGACGCCGTTCGCCATCAGAAGCCCTTCTTCTGCGCATCACAATCCAATACAAAATCGACGAAGCCACCCTGCGTGCAGGCTGGGGTAAGGCAGAATCCGATGTTGGCGAGATTGCATCCAGCAACGCCATCAATGCAGCCAAAGCCCCTGAACTGCTCAGAGCAGCCAAAGACCTTGATGCAAAGCATTGGGACGCTTTGATCTCTCAAGCCCGCACAATGGCCGACAAAGTCGCCCGCAAGACCACCAAACCACCCAAGTCGTAAACCTTGGATTATCCATTGGGTTGATTTCACACGGACACAGTGTTCGCATGAATGCGAACAGATGGAGCGAATCATGCATTCAAATCTGAACCAATCCCCCACCACCCCAGACATCAACGACCGCTGGCTCAGGTGCCGAGATGTTGCCATGTTGCTGGCTGTTTCCGAACGCCAAGTCTGGCGGCTGGCTCAGAGCGATGGAGTGTCTCCACCAATCTTAGAGCCAACCCGCCTGCGTATGCCTGGGCGAACACGACCGATGACCCGCTGGCGGCTCAGTGATGTTCACCGATTGCTCAATCCCAGTGAAGACATTTGAGATTCCTATTCATGGTGCCAATTATCTAGAAATCAGGAGCGTACCAATGCCAAGAATCACCACACGCGAGCGACAGAAAGCCAAGCAAGCAGGACGACGGCCTCGCTACCTGTGCACATGGACTGATGAGCATGGCAAACGCTGCCAACGATTGGCATTTACTGATAAGAACGCCGCCACACGATTCGAACTCGATCAACGCGACCGTGCCAAAGCAATCAAAGCAGGCCTGATTGAACCTGAACAAGAAGCAATACGCGAACACCGCACCGCTTGTATCTCCATCCATTTGGATGCGTTTGAGCAGCAACTCGCCCTTGTGGGTATTGGTGGCGGACGACGCTCCAAACCTTCTCTCAAATATGTGCAAAGCGTGCGGGTAAGCCTTGACCGATTTGTTCAATGGACAGGGCCAAAGTATTCAAACTCAGTAAAAAATATCCAAGACATCACCCTTGAACGAGCCATTGCCTGGGCTGACGATCTCGAAACTCACGGCTGGACAACACCCACAGGCAAGCACAAGCCCTACAGCGGCCATTCAATCAACACCTTCATCGGGAACCTGACTATGTTCACCGCATGGGCCGAACGAACAAAGCGAATCACCAGCGATCCACTCAAAGACTTTGGCCGCCGCCGTACCTCAAAGCTCCACAGCCAACGAACCCATATCAGGCGTTCCATCACACCCGAGCAAATCGCGAGTCTGCTGGAAGCCGCAGAATCCAGACCGCTCACCGCAGCACGAACAATCAATCGTGGCCCACGCAAAGGCCAAATCGGTGCCAAAGTCGCCGAAGATCGTATCACCCAACTCATCGCCAAAGGCCAAGAGCGGGCAACGCTCTACCTCACACTGTTCTGGACAGGGCTACGCCGCTCCGAAGCCAAGGCATTGGAATGGGGTGATGTGATACTCGATGCCCAGCAGCCGCTACTCAGACTCCGTGGGCACACCACCAAGTCCAAGCGATCCGATGTACTCGCTCTCCATCCTGAACTCGTATCACGGCTTGTTGAGTTGAAGGCATCACGCAGCCCGGAAGTTTCCGATTGTGAGCCGGTGTTCACCACCATACCAAACCGCTACACCTTCAGAAAAGACCTCGAAGCCGCGGGCATTGAAGCGGTGCAAAATGACCGTCACTTTGATATGCACGCTATTCGTGTATCACTCACCACCTTCTTGGCAAGCCAGGGTGTTGGGCAACGCATCGCCCAAGCCCATATGCGGCACACCGATCCAAAGCTCACCGCAATCACATACACCGATGCAGAAGCCCTTCCCATCGCCGCAGCCATCAACACGCTGCCTGACATTTCTCAGAGAAATAATTCAGTAAATGGAGCGAATCAGCCGCCCGCAGGTCGCAATGGTTCAAGCGGCGAAAGAAATCCGGCCGCTTATAGGCCGCTTTTGAGGGGCGGTTTTGGGCAGAATGAGTCAATTCCTGTCACAAACCAAGACATAAAAAAAGCAGAAGGAGCAAGTCGCAAACCCCTTACGGGGCATGACTTGTCACCTTCTGTCATAATCAGGGAGACAGGACTTGAACCTGCGACCTTCTGGTCCCAAACCAGACGCTCTACCAAGCTGAGCTACACCCTGTTGTGCCCGGAAGTGTAGACCTGTATCGGGCGGGCTGCCAGTTAACTTGGGGTTACATTCTGAATCTGACTGATTACATGGGAACTTCTCGGAGGAAGAGGATTTTGGGGGTGTCTCCGGGGTCTACGACATTGGTTCGGTCGACGACCATGAGATACCGCTTGGCGATTGAGGGGATTAGGGGGTCTTCTGGGAGGAGATTGGTGACATCGGACTCTTGGTAGGCGTGGATGACGAACCAGACGGCGTAGTAGTCTGAGCGGACGGAGATGGTGTTGAGTATGCCGTTGGCCATGGCGAGGCGTTCGGCGTAGTCGTCAACGGTGGAGCCGTTTTTGGTGCCTCCGAAGAGTTGAGGGTCGATTGCTATTTCTGTGTCCGAAATGCCATCGAGGTTCAGGGTGTCTGAGCCGTATTGTTGGATGTCGAGCTGGCTGTAAAAGCTCGGCAAGCTTGCACCACCTTCGCCCAATGCACCTGAATCGATGGTTGCCATCAGGATTTCGCCTACGGACCCGAAGCCTGGAGTTGGGCGGAGGCCATTGACACCGGCGATGGTTGCTCGATCGCGGTGATCGTCGGTCTGACTCAACTCGCTTGCGGTTTGCTCTTGGAGCATGTTTCCTAGCTGAGTTTCTTCGGTGATTGGGAGGCTTGAGTACCTGATTGGATTGCTCTCGATTAAAATATTTATGCCGGGAGCATTTGGGATGTAAGAGGAGAGACGCGGCATCGCTTTCAACCGATCTCGGTAGGCGACGATGAGCGAGGCGACATCGGGGGTTCTGAGTTCTGGGGATGCCGGGTCAAATGGTTTGCTGAGGTTGGGCAGATCGAGGTCGGGGAAGTCATTGGCCCACCACTCATCGGTTCCTGGGGCCGTGTTGTCGGCGTAGTAGTTGGTGCGGCTTGGGGTGAGGCCTGGGAGGAGACGGAGGACTTCGACGGGTGCGGTGTTGATGTTGATGAGGCCGTAGGTTGGGGTTGTTAAGGGATCGGCGGAGGTATTTTTGGGCGCTAGGGGGCGGGCTTGGTCGAGGACACCGAGGGCCATGGGGACGCCGGTGCCTCTGCGGATATCGGTGAGGGTGTCAAAGTCTGGGCTCAACTCTGAGGTGTCTACATTGTAATAGGCGACATAGTTATCGAGTGCGAGGTGGCCGTTGTCGAATACTTCGCCGTTCGCGCTCATTGCTTGGTACCAGACACTTTCGGCCTGTGATTCTGAGGCAATATGTGCATCGACGGTTTCGTAGCCAATCCCAAGAGCGATCGCTTCTGGGAGTGTCATCCAGCGGAGTCCCTCGTCTTGGCCTTGAATATTGGTGTCATCGAAGGAGATGTCGATGGGGCGGCGGTCCGGGTCTGGTGTGTGGGTTGGGCCGATACCCCAGGCGAGCAAGAGATCTGCGAGGCGTGGTGTGCCGTTGAATCTGTTTGCGTTGGGGAGGAGTTCTGGGACGAGATCACTGTCTAGAGCATGGAGGATGTCGCCCACACTATTTGCGGGGAGGTATTTGGTTGGATAACGGATGTCAAAGTTGATACCGAATGGTGTGGGCTCATTGGAGTCGATAATTTTCCATTTATTGGCTGGTTTGCGAACGATGGTCTGGACCAGAACCTTGCGGCTATTGACAAATACTTCTTCCCAGAATCCCCGGAATGTTCGATCAACTTCATAATCTATCTTCGCACTTGATAAGAAAGTTGGTGCACTCAGAGCTGCTAGGGAATCGTCTAGGAAATCTGCGATATCTAGATCGCCATCATTGCCTGCGTCGATCGGGTCATGCGAGAAAATGGTGAACTCATCTGGGGCCGAGCGTGAGCTCAGCATCCATGCACCGATCTGGCCGCTGCGGTATTTTTGGGAGCTTTCATTGTCCGGGTTATCGAGGCGGCGGACGGTTGCCCACCTTGCGATGGAGAGGCCGAAGTTGTCATTGCGTGCGCCGATGGTGTTTTCGTCGGCCATTGGGAATACGGCGGTGTTGTACCCGAAGCTCCCTTGGATCGCTTGATTGCCATCGGGCAGCGGCCGGTTGAATGTTTCCCCGGTAGGAACTTTGAGACGATCGACAAGCATGTCGTTCTGGATGAGGTTGTCCCGCTCGGCACCGGGAGGAGGGGAGAGTTCGATACTTTCTTCGAGCGACCCCTTGATTTTGAGCCACAACCGAGCCTCGCTGTGGTCGTGGGTTCTTCCGCTTGTTGTATTGTCTTCGTATAGAGGGTCGTCTGGAGATACCATGAGGTTGTGGAAGCCGTCTTCTTCGACCAGCAAGCCTGTGGTTGGGTCGAACTGATGGATGTGTACTGGTGGGAGCCCGCCTCGGGTTCCGAGTTGACGATTGACCCATTCCTGCGCGGGTCCTGTCCAGCCTTGGCCGTCTAAGCCGTCGGCAAGACCGTCACCATCGAGATCGTTGGTAGCGATGTCGGTGTAGGCCGTTGGATTGCCGAGTTCGTTTTGCCAGTCGGCATCAAGCCCGGTCGAGCTGTCTTCGGTATCGTATCGGCCATCTGCGATCGCATAGAAGACCCGTGAGGAGTTGGCGGGAATGGTGACGCTTTGGTATTGGTACTCGTCGTGATCGGAGGTGATGGGGCCATTGATTGGTGGCGAAGCGGGATCATTGACATCGCCATAGCGGTTGTCGAGTGGATTGTAATCGACAAACTCTCCGAGTTTGAAGAAGCGGCCGCCGAACTCGATGTAGTAGTTGAACTCGAGATTGATGTCGCTGGGTGAGTTGATGTTTTCGCCGAGGTAGCCCATCGGTCCTGAGTCGCCGCCGATTTGAATATCTTCGTTCCAGGGGTTGGTGAGTTGGAATGCGATGAGCTGGATTTTGAGATCGGTGTTGATTTCGGTGACATCGCCGTTGATGGTCACTTCGACCAATGGGTTTGGGAACTGAACAATTCCATTCCTACGCCTGGGCGCGATTGGGCTTGCATCGTCGCCCCCCGACCCGTCTGCGGCACCCTGCTCATTGGATGAATCCGCATACACATAGAGCGATGACATTTCGGTCAGGAATGGCATGGGTTCGATGCCGAAGATATCAACCACCTTGCGGTGTTCTTGGTCTCCGGTGAACCCATTGTTTGGAATGGTGTTGCCCGGGTTGAACACATTGCCGGTTGCCCGGCCGGCGTAATGGGTGTACTCTGTGGAGTTGCGTGTTTCTGGGTCATAGTCCTCCAAAAAATCGTCTGCTACGGACAAATCCATTATCAGAGTCACGGCGGTGGGCGTTTGATTGTCGTCGTACAAATCTTTCATATTGACAGCGGTATGGGCTGCGATCCGCAAGGCTAATTCGGGGCCTCGGTGGCCATAGAAGAGGGTGGCGGTTTCTTTGTCACGCGCATCGGTTGGGTCTAAGGCAAAATGATTGTCGATCGGGCTGGCGAGTTTATTGAAGCTGAGCTCGCCGGCCAGAGCGTTGGTGTAAAGATTGAAGAGCTGCGAGGGGCTTGAAAGCACACTCTGAAGAGTTGGCGCATTTTGACCGACAAGGCTTGGGGAGTTCGGGTTTGCGATTGCTCCGGATTTGAGGTGGGTGGCGCCGCTGATGGTGGTCATCAGGCGGCGGGGTGAGGTGGCGAAGAAGGCCATGGATTCTTTGGCGATGCCGCCGCTGATTTCGCGTTTGTCGCGTGGGTCTGCGATCATGTAGCTGTTGACATAGCCGCGTTCGTCGATGTATCCGTGCTGCTTTCTATCGAGATCGAGCGGGCGGTTGGAGAGTAGAGGCGTGAATGCACGCTGGTTCTGCTCATAGATCGAGGGCATGCGGCCCATTGCGGCTTTTTCGAGGCGTGTGTTTGCGGAGGGATCGTTGAGTCCCCAGAATGTGAGGAGTTCGATGAGGTCGTCGTTGTCGTAGAGTGCGTTGGGTTCGATGTCGAGGCCGGCGATTGATGTGTTGTTCGGATTGAGGGCGCCGTACTCTTCATAGAGTTCCTTGCGATCCTGGGCCAGTTCGGTGCCTTTGAACTCTTGTGTGAGGCGATAGTTTAAATCATTGGCGTTGAAATCTGTATTCGGCGGGTTGAAGACTTCATCAAAGTCGCCTGTGTTTGGTGCGGCGATTGGGTCGCCGATGCGGGCTTGTGATTCTGGTGGCCATGCGTAGTAGCGGTCGTCGAGGGTGTTAATATTAACCATGCCTCGCTTGATGGAGTCGTAGGCGTATCGACCGATGCTGAGGGATGTGGAGTGCGGGTAGACCTGGATGTCTGTTGGATCGTCCGTATTGATCATGCTGCGGTAGTAGAAATAGTCGTCGTCTCTGATCTGCTCCGGGAAACTCCCTGCGCGGTTGAGGCGGGCACCACGCGGGCGATGGTACTGTGAAGGCGAAACGCTTGATTTTGCGAATGGGGAAGAGATTGCGTAGTTTTCTGCTGCGTCTTGCATGGTGAGCAAGCGGCGGAGGTCGACTTCGCCCGGCGTTGCGCCCAGGGGGGCGCCTTCGTCAGGTTCTGGGATAGCGAGTTGATCTGTTGCGGTGTTGATATTGACAATTGAGGACAAATCCATGATGCGGACTGCGGCAAAGATACGACTCTTGCCCGAATCATACAGACGCTCGACATCGGTGCGGGGGTTTGATGAAGCGGATTGGGTGTCTTGGGCGGATGTGAGTTCGAACCAGCGGGAGTCGGTCATGCCGTCGCCGTCGGCGTCGGCCCATTGGTAGTTGATGTAATCTGGGTCGGCCCAGGTTGAGATCTGGTCGTGGCGGTTGACCGTCAGGAAGGGTTGGTTGATTGGGAGGAACGCGAAGCGTTGGTACATGGTCCAGACGGCGGGGGTGTTTGGAATATCGAGACCGGTGACACTAACTGGCTCGTTGCGTCCGGGGAGCCAGACAGCGCCGCTTTCTACGGGGTCAAAGGCTTTGATTCTTGAGCTGGCGATGCCGGGTTGTTCTTGATTCCAGAGTGAGAGGTACTCGCTCATGCGGCGGATCTGGCGGCCGTCGGGGAGATCGACTACGCCGATGCCTGGCTCAGAATCAAAGCCGCCGAGGCGGGTGTCGTCAAAGCCATTGTTTCGGTTCGATTCAAGAACATTTGGCCGGAGATTAAAGAGGTTGACGAACCGGCCATCGGGTGCGAGGTTTGAGATTTGGAGCCAGTCGCGATTGTCAAGGAAGCCTGATGAGTAGGCGCCGCCGATGAACTGTTGCAGGGTTGCGGGATCGCTGTAGACGGTGGTGATGAGAGAGCCGAAGGGCCTTAAATCGTTGCCACTGGATGGTTGTCCTGGGTCACCGAGATAGGTTGGGGTTGTTGAGGCGAGCCAGGGGTCTGAGGCGACGCGGTGGTCGGTTAAGGCGATGTTTCCAGGAAGCCAGTGGCGGCCGGAGGGGTTGAATCGTTCCCATAAGTTGTCTGACTCTGAGAGCATGGTCCAGTCGGTGTATTGGGCGTCTGTGAGTTCTGGGATGACGAAGACGGCGGTGCCGCCGTCTATGTGCTGGGTGAAGAAGTCGAGGCGGTCATCGCGGAGGACTTCGAGGACATGGTTTGCGACGGTGTCGGCGTTGGCGTTGAGTTCATTGCGGTTGGAGATCGAATCGGCCACGCGTTGATCGCTCTGGCCGATGGAGATGTAGATGGCTGCAAAGACTGCGATGAGCGCGAGTGTTCCCACGACGATGAGGATTGCTGAACCTCGGCGTGAAGGTGAGCGGGTTGAATAGTATTTGTGTGTCATCATGACTTACTCCATGCCTGCAATTGATATGCGGGCGTTGCACCTTGATAGGGGATGTCGGCGTGTCATTGCTGCGTGGTGCCCGCAGAGTCCCAGTGCCGGTGTGTTGTCTGAGACGGTCAGTTGTTTGACGCGTCTGGGATATCGAAGATCATTTGGAATGTTCTTTCGAGGGTTAAATCGTTTGTATCTGCGATGGAGAGGGTAATGCGGATGAACTTTGGCCAAGGCCATTGCGTGCCGTTGATGTCTGGGTATCCGAAGGTGGCGATCTCTGATAGTGGCGGCGGCCCGAATCCGGGGATGGTTGCGGGGTGTCCGACAATGAGTTGTGGGTCTGGGCCTCTGTCGTAGTCTGGGATCGAAGGGACGGCGGGGCGTTTGCTGTAGAAGTTGGCGACGCGTTGGTCTTGACCGGGAACGAGTCCGGGATTGACGGGTTCAATCAAGCCGTTTTTGTTTGAGTCGATCCAGCGATCCATGCCGTACCAGAGCATTTTTTTGTATCGAGGGCTGGATGGATCTGTGATCGAAGCGTCGATGAATCCGAATGACCATTCGACGACGAACTCGGTGCATTGGGGGATGAAGACGGATGAGCCGAGCATTTCTTGGTCGGCTTCTGCGTAGATCCGCTTGCGTTGATTTTCGGGGGCAGTCGGGGCCCCGAAGGCATCGTCGTCGTAGAGGAGGCGGGTGGGGATATCTTCGTAGCGAACGCGTGAGAGTTGGATCGGCTCGGCTGGGGAGACTGGGTTGAGATCCCAGAGGGAGGGGAGAGCGTCGATCATCCATTTTCGGACATTTGTGAAGTGAGGCGATGAGCCACCATTGACCGGGAGATTCAGAGTAATTGCATCCGATGGACTTGGCACAGTATTTGGATCCCAGAAATCCAAGGCGAACTCGTCGTATGACTCGTCCATCTCCAATGGGTTTTGGTTGAGATTTCCGCGATCCCAGTAGGTGATTGGGCTGTAAGAGGATGAGAGGCCGTAGAGGGTTGTGCGGATGCTGGCGAGGTCGTCGGTGACGATGTCGAGCAGGCCGGAGGCGCGGAGGACCGGGCTGGTATATCCGAAGGGTACCGGGCCGGCGGCGGGTTGGTATTCTTTGTACCACTTGGGGAGATCATAATTTGCGGCTACTGGAGGGGCTCCAGCGAAGCCGGTTTGGGAGAGGGAGTTGAAGATTGATCGTCCTGCTGGTTGGAGTGCGATTTGTCGCTGTGAATCTTCAAGCCACTGGCGATCTGTTCCGATGCGAGTGACGCCGTAGACATCGTCGGGGAGTGCTTGTCCTGCGGATTGGGGTTGTGCTAGGAGCGTGATATGGCGCAGGAGCGACCAATCGCGGGCGTACTGGTTTGGATTCAGCACGGCTGTGGGTGCGGTTCCGAGAAGAGCGTTGGCATCGATGTTGGTGTCGGTGGTTTGTGGATTGAAGAAGAGGTTGTTGAGATTGTCCGGTCTTGGATCATTGAGGTCTGGGACTCGTTTTTGGCCGTGGCCGTAGTAGATGGCGGCTTCTGATGATCTGGCGACCATTGCTGTTGATACGGCGCGTCTGGAAGATTCGTACTGGCCTCTGCTGAAGAACATGATTTCGTCGACGCGGCGTGGTCGGCCTTTGTTGTTGTGACCGGTTGCATCTCCGGGTGAGAGTTGAACATCACGAGCGAAGTTGGTACCCACAGCGTGCTGATGCGCGATGACCAAGAACCCGTCGCGGGTCATGTTTTCGAAGTCCTGCCGCATGATGCGTTCGAGTTGGGCGGCGATGCGATTGATTTCCGAGACTCGTTTGCCCGTATTGACTGTTTCGGAGATTGAAGTGAAGATTGTGGAAACACCGACTGCGATAATGACAAGGATACCGATGGTGACGAGCACCTCGATGATGGTAAATCCTTGGGCAGGACGGACTCGATGATGAGGGTGACTCATGCTCATGGTGAGTTCTCCTCGAGTGTGACTACACGGATGGCTAGGGGAGTGCGTGGGGTGAAGACTATTTGGCGGACCCATGAGGTGCGGGCCGCGATCTTTGCTTGTTCATCGGCAAGGTTTTCGGGATCGTTGTTGTCTGCGTTATATGAAACTGAGTCATTTGCCGCATGGCTTGGTTTGAATGGTGGGTCAATCCGGACAATTCTTGTGTCGGGGATTACAGAGTCCGGGCCGGTCGCTGGGCCGAGTACGGTGCGGACGGTGCCGGTGTTGTCGAGAAGTTTTTGACCGGGCTTGGTGGCGAAGGAGATGGAGGTGTCGAACATGGGATTGTTGGCGTCCTCGAAGATCAGCCAGTCGAGGTGGTCACTGACGACCTGGACTTGGAGTGCTTGGGGAGCGGCGTAGACAATGTTGTCGCCAAAGTCGGCTTCGTGGTCTACCACTGGTTTTCCGGTCAATCTATCGAGAGCGACTGGGAGTGCCGGGGCATCACCTGCGGTGCCTGCGGTTCGGACGAGGACATCGCTGAGTGTTGCGTTGATGGGGACTCTGATGCGTTGGTCGATCAGGCGGATGAAGATGCCGAGTTGGGGGCGGTTGCTGCCTGGGGTTCTGCGGGCGACGAGGTCCCAGACATATTTGGGATCTTTGCCGGAGTATGGCTGCGGGATCAGGCGATCGGCGACGGATAACGCCTTGCTGAGATCGACGGAGGTGCTTGGGCGGGTGTCGAGGTCATCAAGGTTTGGATACCAGTAGCCATCTTGAGAGCCATTGAATGAAGGGTCGCCGTTATCGTTGACAAAGCCGGGTCGTTGCTGATAGCCGTTATATGGCTCCAGTGGTCCAACAATCCACTCGTATGTGATGGCACCAGTACTGTCTTTGCCAAAGTGCTCCGCAGGACTCCCCAGTGTTGTGTCAAACCAATCTGAGAAATCGATGATCTCTGGGGACGAGGTGACGATGGCTTCGGCCATGCTGGCGACGCTTTCGCCCTCGACAACCGTCACTGCGTTTCGCTGCTGGACGATGACTGCGGGAAAGACCGCGCCGAGCCCGAGTAATCCGAGCGCGAGGATCAGCATCGCGATGAGGACTTCGATGAGCGTAAATCCAGAGACGCTGCTTTGGGGCCTGGTTGATTCAACGGTATTCATCGCATCACCTCTTGGAGTTTGCCTGAGTAGGGCTGGATGAGATAGAGGCGAGAGAGTGGTTCGTCGAACCCGACGGCAAGGTCTGGGTCTTCGGTATCTGTAAATCTGATCACACCATCTGGCCAAGGGCGGCCGTTAACCTCCGGGCCTCCGGTATCGCCTTGAATCCAACGGTTTATTGCGATGCGGAGATTGTCTACGCTGGGCGGATTTGTTGGCCAGAGTTCGTCGATGTCGAATTCGATTTCGGATTCGGAATCGTCTTGGTCGTAGTCTTTGTAGAGTGTGCCGGTGATTTTGTTGAGTTCTCTTGCGCCGAGATCGCGTGCCATTTCTTGTTCGTTGTAGAGTGCGATGCGGGTGACTGCTTTGACCAGGACTGTGTCGTGGGAGATGTTTCCTATCCAGAGTGATCTGGTGAACTGGTCGCCGTTGGTCCATTGCGTTCCGTTGGAATCTGTATCGGCTGCCAAGAGCATCCGAACCCCCCACCGCCGAGTGCTTTCTGAAAGGTCTACGCGTTTCCAACGATCCTCTATATCTGGACGATCTCCGAATGGGCGTTCTCTGCTCACGCGTGGGTTGATGAAGAGGGCGGGGGTTGTGGATCTGCTCAGTTCGCCGGTTCGCCCATCGAAGCGGATCATAAAGGATTGCCTTGGGGAGCGGAACTGCGACTGCATTGATCCCAGGCTTCCGTTGTCGGTGTTTCCACCGACATGCTGGGCATCTTTGGCGAATAGGTTGGTTTCTGGGAAGACCCAGTGTCCTTCGTCTTTGATAGGGCTGTTGATGTCTGAGCCGCCGTACATTGGGGAGTTGTACCAGATGGCAATCGATCGATCTGCGTTGATGTCGGCGGGGACGAATTTGTCGATCATGCTTCCGATGGGTGCGTAGCCTCGCACAAACCAGGACTTTGGAAGTTGGATTGAGGTGCCTGTATCAAGCGGGCTGAATACCTCGATCACGACATAATCATAATCAAACGATTGAGAACCGATGTCACCCGGAGGGGAGAGGTAAGGCTCGCGGTAGGAGCCGATTTTGACTGCGGGGACCATGGTGAGGCGGCCGTTGTCATCGACGAGGAAGACGATTGCCCCGTCTTCTCCTTCTTTGCCTTCAAGAGCGAGGTCTTGGGCAGCTTGCACAGCGGCCTGGACTGAGTTGACCGCGAGGGAACGCTCTGACGAATCGATGAGTGATTGGAATGCAGGAACTGCGATCGTCAGCAGGATCAGCCCGATCACGATCACGACGAGAACTTCAACAAGAGTGAACGCAGCGCGCCGAATGCTCATTGAGCCGACCTGGGTTGTGTGCTGGGTGTTCATTGTGGCGTGTTCTCGTGTGCTTTCCTGAATAACTGGTTGCTGGGTTTATTTACCAAGGGCGATAACATTGTCGTCCATTGCCTTTTGCCGGAGCCTTGCAATCTCTGTTTCATCACCTGCGGGATCACTCCGGCTTAACTGGCTTACAAGATACTCAACTGGCTCAGTGCCAAAGAGCCCATCGGCGCCGGCGCCGACGATTGCAAACCGAGCATTGCGGAGTTCAAGATTGCCGTTGGTCAGGTCGTATTCTTTGGCGTTTGCGTCGTTGTTTTTGAGTTCAACGAGTACCAGCGGATCGAGCAGGATTGGCGGTATATTAAGGTCAAGCGTGGATTCAATGACTAAGCGACGCCCCTCGTCGTAACGACCTGGCTCCCAGCGGTAATAGCGGTAGGCGGTGCCAAAGTTATCAATCAGAGCGACCAGGCGGTCCTGGTCCTCGTCGGCATAGAGGTCGTAGACCATGTCTGGGCTGAGTGCATCAAGATCGACTGCCCCCGGGTTATGTTCAGCAACTTCTATGGGACGGGCGTAACCGGTCCGGACATCGATTCCGTCTCGGTTGGTATCGATGGTTGGTTGATAGCGTTCCCGCGTGCTTCCGACCGGGTATCCGACATTGGCGAACCCGCCGTTTGAAAGCGGGCGGCTCATGCCTTGGCCTGCGATTCCATCGACTGAGCGTGGTAGAACTCCGGCCAGGTAATACGCAAGGGCATAACGAGAATAGCGGCGGTCGTCCCATGCGGATTCGATATCCCATACACCACCGCCCACGCTATCGACTTCGTCATTGGCGCCGCCATCTCGACGACGGAAGAAGTTGAAGTCGGTCCCTTCGGACCAGACGATGAGCGTGCTGTACTCATAGGTCTCGGAATGACGCTGGGTGGGGCCATCGGGGTATGGTGAGCCGTCTGGTTGAACTGGATTGTAATCGGAATCGCCTGTGCTGATGATCTCGCCATCATGAACCAGCGGCGGAAGGAAACCAAACTGTATCCTGAAATGTTCAACAGAAACGGCTATCGCTTCTGCCGATCTTTGGCTCGCGGTTTGACGGGCAGAGGTCGAGGCTCGTCCCAGAGCCGATGCTAAGAAGGTGATCATGAGCACGATGATAGCGATCACAACCACGAGTTCGAGAAGCGTAAAGGCTCGGCCGTCACTGGCGGGTTTGCCGAGGCGTTTGGGATGTGAAGTGCGTGTGTGCACTGGTTGGAACTCCGTAAATGGGAACATTGGTTGGTTTTGTCGTCGCCTACTGATTACTGGCTGCTGGCTGCTGGCTGCTGGCTATTGGAGGCTTTCGATCATTTTGACCATGGGCAGGAACATTGCGACGACGATGGTGCCGACCATGCCGCCCAGGAAGACGACCATGATGGGTTCGAGGAGGGAGACGAGTGATTCGACGGCGACATCGACTTCTTCGTCGTAGTTGTCGGCGATTTTCATGAGCATCGAGTCCATGTCACCGGTTTCTTCGCCAACATCAATCATGTTGACCACGATGGCATCACAAACTTTGGATTCACGGAGCGGGTCGGCAAAGGTTTCGCCTTCTCGGATTGAATCGTGGACTTTTCGGAGTGCTTTTTCGAACACATAGTTGCCCGATGTTTGCCCTGTAATGGTGACTGCTTCGAGGATGGGTACGCCTGCGCTGATGAGGGTGCCGAGGGTTCTGGTGAAGCGGGCGATGGTGGTTTTACGAACGAGTGTTCCGAAGACCGGGGTGCGGAGCATCATCCAATCGAGGACTGCTACGCCGGGCTTGGTTTTGCGGAGAAGTTTGACACCGAAGAAGATGACAAACGGGCCGAAGATAATGATTATCCATCCTGGGATTTCTTGGCCCGGTAGCTTCCCGACCACCCAGTTGGATGTACTCATGAGCCAGAGGGTCAGGGCTGGGAGTTCGACTTCAAAGTCGGTAAAGATTTCGACAAACTGAGGGATAATAAAGACCATAATCCCGGTCAGGATGACCATCGCAATAAGGATGACCACGATTGGATAGACCATCGCGCCCTTGATTTTTCGTTTGAGGCGCTCGGATTTTTCCATAAACTCAGACAGGCGTTGGAGGATGATGTCAAGAACACCACCGATTTCGCCGGCGTTGACCATTTTGACATAGAGGTGATTGAAGGCTTTTGGTTGCTTGGCCATGGATTCTGAGAGTGATGAGCCGCCTTCGACATCTTCGGTCACATTTTGGAGTACATTTTTGAGTACGCCTGGTTTTTGCTGGCTTTCTAGAATTTGAAGCGAGCGAAGCAGCGGCAAGCCTGCGTCTTGGAGTGTTGAGAGTTGGCGTGTAAAGAGGGTGAGGTGTTTGGCGCTGACGCCGCCGATGGTAAAGCTGCCGCCTTTTTTCTTCTTCTTTTTGGTGGCTGTTGCGGTGGCGGCCAAGCCACCCTTGGCGCCGGCTTTGCTTTTCTTTTCTTTCTGAGGCTGTACGGATGTGGGGAAATAGCCCTGAGATTTGATGCGTTGGATCGCATCTTCAGAACTGGCCGCTTCAACAGTCCCCTTCTGGGTCTTGCCAGCCGCGTTGAGTGCTTGATATACAAATGTCGCCATGACTTCATCCTTCCGGTGATCCAACTTAGGATCCTGTTGGGAACGGTTGGTTCCCGAAGTGCCCCATTGAGAATTTATTCTTCTGCCAATGTTTCGCGAACGACTTCGTCAATAGTCGTCTGTCCTTCGTAGATCGCCAGCATGCCACCGTCACGCAGTGACCGCATGCCTTTTTTTCGTGCTAGGTTTCTGAGCACGGTTGTGCTTGCATTTTGAACGATGAGTTCTCTCATTTCGTCGTCGAGTGTCATGATTTCAAAGAGCGCCATTCGCCCTTTGTATCCGCCGCCGACTCCGCTTGATGCGTTGGGCCTGTAGAACTTACGGCCTTTGACATCGTCAGGCCTCAAGGAAAGTTCCATGAGTTCCTGCTCGGTCGGCATGTATGATTCTTTGGTTTTTGGGTCGAGGGTACGAACCAGGCGTTGGGCAACGATGCCTTCGATTGTTGCGGTCAACAAGAACGGCTCGATGCCGAGATCGACGAGACGAATAATCGAGCTGGGCGCGTCGTTGGTGTGGAGTGTTGTGAGAACAAGGTGACCTGTGAGCGATGCCTGAACTGCGATCTGTGCGGTTTCAAGGTCACGAACTTCACCGACGAGGATGATATCGGGGTCCTGTCGCAAGAATGAACGGAGTGCCTTTGCGAAGGTGAGCCCGACCTCGGAGTTGACCTGGACCTGACATAACCCGTCGATATCGTATTCGACGGGGTCTTCGGCGGTGAGAACCTTGGTTCCAATAGTATTGAGTTCCGACAACGCGGCGTACAGCGTAGTTGTTTTGCCAGAACCAGTAGGACCCGTCACAATAACGATGCCGTTGGGTTTGTGGATGAGCCCCTGGAAGGTTTCGAGTTCTTCTGGACGGAAACCGACGCGGTCTAATGAGAGTTCGACATTTCCGCGGTCGAGTACACGCATCACGACGCTCTCGCCATAGATTGTGGGCAGTACAGCAACACGCAGGTCAATGGGGTTTCCGCCGACGGTGAGTTCGATGCGACCGTCCTGAGGCAAGCGGCGTTCGGCGATGTCCAGATTGGCCATGACTTTGACACGCGAGGTGATTGCGCTGCCGAGGTGTTTGGGCGGGGGGACCATTTCGTACAGGACGCCGTCGATGCGGTACCGCATTTTGAACTCGTGTTCGAATGGCTCGAAGTGGATATCTGATGCTCGATCACGGATTGCTTGGAGCAGCACCATATTGAGCAGTTTGATGACCTGGTTGTCATCGGCGGCATCCATGATCGCGTCGAGGTCGATGGATTGATCTGAGACGCCACCAAGATTTTTGAGGTTGTCGTCGGCGGCCAAAGCGCCCATGACATCTTCCATGGATTCGGATTTGGCAAAGTGCTTGGCGAGCAGTTTGTCGATGGAGGCCGGCGAGGCGATGACTGCTTCGACCTTGGCTCCCATGAGCAACCGGAGGTCGTCTACTGCCTGGAAGTTATCCGGACTTTTGAGGGCAACTTTGAGCTTTCTTGTTTTTGGCTCGTACTCGATTGGGATACATTGGTAGGCTTTGGCGTTTTCAGCGGGGATCGCGCCGATGATCTCGTCGGTCAACTCGATCTCGTCTATATCTATATATTCCATCCCGGCCTGACCGGCGAGTGCCCGGTCAATATCGATCTGGGAGCATAACTCGAGCTCGATCATAATCTGACCGATCTTTATCTTTTGAGTCCGGCCCCTTTGGACACCCATGGCCTGGTGGACCTGCTCACGGGTAACCACACCCAACTTGGTGAGCACACGCCCTATCTTGCGGCCTTTGAGTTCAGATGGTTCCATGTGCCAACTCCGTGGTCAATACCGATCCAAGATCGGCGTGTGGTAATGTTCGCATAGAAACCGAGTCCGGCTGGCTCGATTTCACCTGTTTAACTGGTTTTGCACGATGCGACACCGAGACTGTGACTTTTCCCGCCGGTGCCAATGTGTCATTATTCTGGCGGCTCTTCGTTGGCTTCTGGGTCGTCGAGTTCTGGACGCCCGATAACTCCGCCTGACTGATGCACCTTGGTTCGGACTGCCATTGAGTCTTTGCACTTGTCGATCATCTCTTCGGCACCGATCATGCCTTTGGCATAGAGCGACCACAGGTGGTCGTCGAGGAGTTGCATCCCGTATTTTTTACCGGTCTGAATGGCCGAGTCGATTCGGTATGATTTGTTATCACGGATGAGGTTGGCGATTGCGGGGGTGACGACGAGGAACTCGTAGGCGGCGACCATTCCCTTGGTGTCTACCCGTCCCAGAAGTACCTGAGAGAGCACGCAAATGAGAGCCGTCGAGAGTTGGACCCGGATCTGGTTTTGCTGAGAGACTGGGAAGGCGTCAACGAGACGGTCAATGGTTTTGGCGGCACCGGTGGTGTGGAGCGTACCGAAGACAAGGTGACCGGTTTCGGCGGCTCGAACCGCTGCTTCGATGGTTTCGAGGTCACGCATTTCGCCCACGAGGATCACATCGGGGTCCTGACGCAATGCACGGCGGAGAGCCTCGGCAAAGCTGGGAACATCGTTTCCGACTTCTCGCTGGTTCACGATCGATTTTTTATGTTGGTGGTAGTATTCGATGGGGTCTTCCATCGTGACGATATGGCGATCCATATTCTGGTTGACATGATCGATCATGGTCGCCAGTGATGTGGTTTTGCCTGAGCCGGTTGGGCCGGTGACTAAGAAGAGTCCACGCGGGCGACGGATGAGATCGCGGCAGATTTCAGGCAGCCCGATCTGATCGAAGGTCAGAAGTTTGTTGGGGATTTGGCGGAGAACAATGGCGATGTCGCCTCGTTGACGGAAGACTGAGACGCGGAAACGAGCGGCTTCGCCGTATGCGAAGCCGAAGTCGGTACCGCCTTCTTCTTGGAGTTCTTGCTGATTGCGTTCTGGTGTGATGGACTTCATCAGCGAAACCATGTCGTCGGATTCGAGAACCTTTGTTTCGAGGTTTCGGAGCCCGCCATGGAGCCGAATGGTGGGCTGTCGCCCAACGGTGAGGTGAAGGTCCGAGCCGCCGGTTTTGACGACGGTATCGAGTAATCTATCGATCTGAACTGTGGACATTGGTCAGTTTCCTCTGAAAATACTGGATCGAAGTGTGTGGTTAGTGTCCGCCGGTAACCTGGCTGACGGCTGCGATTTCTTCGGGCGTTGTGACCCCGTTGAGCACCTTGGTCCGCCCGTCTTCGACGAGCTCTTTCATACCTGCAGCGATGGCTGCCTTGCGAATATCTGATGCTTGAGCTTTGTTAAAGGTCAGTTCTCTGATCTCAGGGTTCATCTGCATCATCTCAAAGATTGCCTTGCGGCCTTTGTAGCCGGTCGGGATGTCTGTTGTTGGGACAGGTTTGTAGACTTTGCCCAATGCGTCTTCCATTTTGAGATTGATCAGATTGAGATACTTGTGATCGAGGTCTTCTTCCTTGGCCAGTGTTTTGGTGTTGGCAAGGACTCTGATGAGTCGCTGGGCCATGACTGCTTGGATGGACGAAGCGACAAGGAATGGCTTGATGCCCATGTCAATAAGACGGGTCATTGCGCTGGGCGCGTCGTTGGTGTGGAGTGTTGAGAATACCAAGTGGCCGGTGAGAGCTGCCTGAATCGCGATTTCGCCGACTTCGCGGTCACGAATTTCACCGACCAGAATGACATTTGGTGCCTGGCGAAGCATTGAGCGGAGAACACTGGGGAATGTAAATCCGATGTCTTCGCGGATCTGGCATTGGTTGATTCCGTCGAAGTTGTATTCAACGGGGTCCTCGGCGGTGATGATTTTTTTGTCTGGGCGGTTCAGCACATCAAGGGCTGAATACAGGGTTGTTGTTTTACCAGAACCGGTTGGGCCTGTGACCAAGAAGATGCCGTTGGGGCGTTTGATGATGCGATTAAAGACTTCGAGGTTTTCGGGTTCAAAGCCGATATTGGCAAGGCCGATGCGTACTGCATCTGGGCGGAGGATACGAAGAACGATTGATTCGCCGTGATATGCGGGGCAGGATGAGACACGGAAGTCGATCGGGGTTGGCTCGGGTTCACCTAGATCAACATGGATTTTAATGCGGCCGTCTTGCGGGACTCGTTTCTCTGAGATGTTCATCCCGGCCATGAGTTTGATGCGGGAAAGCACCGCGTTCTGCATGCGTTTGGGGAGGTTGTCGCGTTCTGAGCAAACACCATCGACGCGGTAGCGGAGTCGAACACGGTCGTTCATGGGCTCGACATGGATATCAGAGGCGCGGAGTTTGACGGCTTCATCGAGGATCCGGCTGACCAGTTTTACGATCGGAGAATCTTCGGATGACACATCGATGGATTTATCCATCGAACGGTCAACAGAGCGGTCGATCGAACGATCAATGGAGTCTGTGATGAGCGACTGCTGGGGAACTGCTCCGCCGCCGCTGTCGGACGCTTCGCTACCGGAGATGATGTCTTTGAGTTGGGCTTTGGTTGCCAGCAGGGGTTCGACATCGCAGTTGAGGACAAAGCGGAGGTTGTCGAGTACTTGGAGATCGTTTGGGTCGTGGATGGCGACGCGCATCTTGCCGCCTGACTTGCCCATGCCCAGGACGAGATGCTTTTTCATGACGCTTTTGTCGATGGCGTCTTTGTCGATGAGTTTGGCGATCTTCTCGTTGGCTAGGTCAACATATTTGATCCCGTGCTGGACGGCGAGGGCTTTGAGGACCTGATGATCGGTACAGAGTCCGAGTTCGGTGAGGGCTTCACCGATGCGGATACTGTTTTCCTTTGCTTTTTTGAGTCCTTCGTTGACCTGTTTGGCGTCGATGACACCTTGGGCGACGAGGATTTCACCGAGTTTCTTGCGACTTCTGGCCATGGATAAACAGATCCCTTTGAATCGGCTCTTGAGGCCGGGTTTGATCGAGTGTCACTATAGCGTCCCCTCCCCCACTGTTGGGGCCTTAATCGGGATCATTCCTTCATATAGAAGAGACTGAAGTGATAGGAATTGGCGACTACTGGACATAAAGGTTCTACGATAATGGCCACGATCTGTTCCATTGGACCAGATTCTCTCTTCCAACCGAACCCCCCAAAGTTAAGACCCCCCAAAGTTAAAACCCCCCAAAGTTAAAACCCCCCAAAGTTAAAACCCCCCA
>JAESRA010000187.1 GCA_016764895.1 Phycisphaerales bacterium
CCCCTACTGCTTCAACATCGGAGACTTCGCGCCAATCACCGGCCAGCTCCATATGCCGCCGCCGATCCACCTGACCTTCGAGGGTTTCAACTTCGTCATTTGCTCGTTCTGTCCGCGTGCGCTCGACACGCACCCAAACGCGATCGTCGTCCCCTACAACCACTCCAACATCGATTCCGACGAGATCATGTACTATGTCGAGGGCAACTACAAGGCCCGCCGAGGCATCAGCTCGGGCTCGATCTCCCTCCATCCCCAGGGCCTCGCTCATGGCCCCCACCCGGGCACCGTCGAAGCGTCGCTGGGCAAAAAATGGACCGACGAGCTCGCCGTCATGTGCGATACCTTCCGCCCAATGTTCCCGACCAAGGCGTGCATGGACATGGACGACGCGGACTACCCAGAATCTTGGCGACAGGACCACTTTGCCCCGGGCGAAGTCCGCGGTGCCGACGACGAAGAAACCAGCGCCGACGAGCAGCCCATCAATACCTGGGACTGATCCATATAGAAACCCGTTCTCTCACAGCCCGGCTCAAACCGGGCTGTTTTATTATCAAGTTTCCGCACAAATCAGGCCCCCTTCCTACACTCAACCATGAAAACAATCATCGAACCCTTCCGCATCAAGTCCGTTGAACCCATCCGCATGACCACCCATGAGGAACGACTCATCGCACTCAAGAAAGCCCACTATAACCTCTTTGCAATTCCATCCGACGATGTCATGATCGACCTCCTGACAGACTCGGGCACCGGCGCGATGAGCAGCGAGCAATGGGCCGGGATCATGCGGGGCGACGAGTCCTACGCCGGGGCACCGAGCTGGTTCCGATTCCGCGATGTCATCGAGGACATCACAGGAATTGAACATATCCTCCCCACACACCAAGGCCGCGCAAGTGAACGCCTCCTCGTCGAAGTCATGATCGGCCACGGCATCGAAGGCAAAGGCAAAATCGTCCCCAACAACGCACACTTCGACACCACCCGCGCCAACATCGAACACTCCGGCTGCGAAACCATCGACCTCCTCACCCCAGAAGGCCAAGACCCCAACACCGACGCCCCCTTCAAGGGCAACATGGATTTGGTAGCCCTCGAAAAACTCCTCGCTGAGCGTGCCGACGATGTCCCCTTCGTCATGGTCACCATCACCTGCAACTCCATCGGTGGCCAGCCCGTCTCGCTCGAAAACATGAAGGGCGTCCGCGCCATCTGCGACAAATACAACAAACCCTTCATCCTCGACGCCTGCCGCTTCGCCGAAAACGCATGGTTCATCAAACAACGCGAACCAGGACAGCAAGACCGCCCCGTCTCCGACATCGCCCGCGAACAATTTGACCTCTGTGACGGCTCAACAATCAGCGCAAAAAAAGATGGCATGGTCAACATCGGCGGAGTCCTCCTCTTCCGCGACCAAGACCTCTTCGTCCAAGCCAGCAGCCTGCTCATCCTCACAGAAGGCTTCATGACCTACGGCGGCCTCGCCGGACGCGACCTCGAAGCCATGGCCGTCGGATTCCAAGAAGTCCTCTGCGAAGACTACCTCCGCTACCGCATCCGCTCAACAGAATACCTCGGCGAAAAACTCTTGGATGCAGGCATCCAAATCGTCCGCCCAGCCGGTGGCCACGCCATCTACATCGACGCCGCCCACTTCTGCCCACACATCCCAAAGCACGAATTCCCAGGACAAACCCTCGCCGTCGCCTTATACGAAGCCGGAGGTATCCGAAGCTGTGAAATCGGCTCAGTCATGATGGGCGAGCACGCCCACATGGAACTGGTCCGCCTCGCCATCCCAAGACGCACCTACACCCAGTCCCACATTGATTATGTCATCGAGATTATCCTAGAAGTCAAAGCCATCGCCGCAACACTCCCCGGCTACCACATCACCAAAGAACCCGCCGCACTCCGGCACTTCACCGCAGAGTTTGAACCAATCAGCGAACAAACCAATTAAAACGGACGAACAAACTCAGGCATTGTCGTATACACATTATCCTCGACCGTCGACGGATCACCATCAGGCCCAGCCGAATAAAAATACGGCCGCTGCGACGGACACTTCCCGCCATCAGAATCCGTTTCAACAGGATAATCCAACCCGCCGTTCTGACGGGCTTCCTCTTGATCAATCTGCAAAATCTTGTTCCGCCGGATCGCTATCCCATCAAATGGAACAAAAGAAAGATCCACAGGCAAAGCCTCAGCCGTGAAATACCCTATCGCCGTATCCAAAATATCCAGCGGATCACCCGCCATACCAAGCACACGACGACTCGAAGATGAATCCTCGATAATCCCATCAAACTTCGGATGGACATACCGAATCGGATTCCCCCAAGCATCAAAGACCGTAAGCATTCCGGGTTGCAACCCTTCTACAACAGCCGTATCTGGATCATCAATAGTGAAATGCCGAATCATCGAACCATCAACACTACTCAACACCGATTTGACATCCAATGACTGACTGATCGAAATCAAGTACAACCCAATAGAGTTGATTGGATAATGCCTCTCCGGTGCAGAAGGATCATCATTCGGAATGACGACATCAATCACGCCATCAACTGCCGGGTAATACACAATCTCGCCACGCACTTTGCCTCCGAAGTTTTCTTCAAGTGTGACCGCAACAATCGAGGGAGGAATCGATCCGCTTTGAGCGATAAAACCAGCAAGCGACTGGTCAAGCACTTGCAGCACCCCCTCAGTCGCACGCTTGCGCCCAGCATCAGCCATCGAGGCCCCCACCCCAATAGTTATGGCCGCCAGCAATGCAATGATTGAAACAACCATCAAAATCTCAATAAGCGTAAACGCTCTGGCAACATTCGTCGGCTTGAATCGGCTGGTTTCTATCATAAATAAGCTCCGGTGCGAGCGAGTACGGGATGACTACGGGCAGATGCTATGGGCAGATGCTATGGGCAAATAGGCCAAACGCATAGGGCAAACGCCATAATGCGTAGCTACACGATATGCGCCGCAGTTGTCCCAGTTGATATACGCCCATTTCTAACCCGCGGATCCATCATCGGCATCCATAGATCACGATTCTGGACCCAATCAACCCTCTTTGTCCGTTGATTCCACATCCTTCTCAGGCGACGACTTGGGCTTGGGCGAATACATCGCCCCTCCCGTAAACCCAGGCCCCAAAATCGAAGAACCCATAATATTGCCTCCCATCGGCGCCACACGCTGCCCCGACTGTCCCGGCTGTCCCGGCTGCCCCGGCTGTGGCGGCTGCGGCGGACGCTGCTGAGGCGGTGCCTGACGCCCCCCCCCCTGACGAGGAGGTGCAGCAATACGAGCCTTGAATATAAAGCCCGTCACCTTCTCACGAATCTCCCGCATCATCCCCTGGAACATCCGCTGCCCCTCACGCTTGTACTCAATCTTGGGATCAGTCTGAGCAATCGCACGGAACCCAATCGTGTCCCGCAATTGATCCATCGCATACAAATGATCCTTCCAAGAAGTATCAAGCGTCTCAATCAAAATCATCTGCTCAAACTGAATCAACTCAGGACGAGACAGCGTCTCAACACGCGCCTGAATCGCCGGCTCCCGATCATCATCATCCAAGAACCGCATCCGGTTCGTAATCCCTTCACCATACCGCTCAATCAAAACCGCATCAAGCTCATCATCGTTCGATGTCGCAAGTGCTTTCTCAATCATCACCGAAAGATCATCAGTCTTGAGCGATTCCTTGGTCGCCTCAATAATCTGCGCACGAATCTTGACCGGCGGCGTGGTCTTAATCTGCGCCGGTGTCAACTCAAGACCCAAACGATCCTTACCCCACTTAACCAAATTCTCAAACGCCGCGGCCGGATCCTGCCGCGCAATCATCGTAGTCCGCTGCATAATAAAGTCCGCAGGGAACTCCGCCTCACGCTTCTCATACAACTCACGGGCCGTATTTATAATCAAATCCCGAACCTCAAGCTCCTCATCCTTATGGGCTTTGAGAATCAGATCAGGATCAAGATCCTTGATAAACTTATCCTTCGACCAAATCGCCAGTTGCTCAGCGCCATAACGCGAATCAGCAAACTTCTCGATCTCCTCCAAAGGCTCAGCATCAATCTTGGCAAACGCCGCCTGCTCAAGCATCTCCTGCACCGCACGCCGCTCCGACGCCCCACCTTCACGCAGCGACCCCGTATCAAGCTCAATCCCAAACCGACTCTTGGCCCAACCAAAAAGCCCCGCCGAATCAAAGTCAATCGAAACCTCCGACCCCTCGATCGGCATATATTCGCCAAGCGTAATCACGATTGTTGCCGTAATATCTTCCTTGGCAAGTTTACGGATCGTGATATCCATCTCCGTCGCATCCTTACCCTTGAGCCGCTCAGGAAGAATCGAGCAATCAAGCTGCTCGCGAGCATAATCCGCCGCGCAGGTCGCCGAGTAATCATCATCAAGATACTCCGCAATCGCATCATCAACCACATCTTCAATATATTCAAAGACCAGGTCCTTCACCTGACGCCCTTCAAGAATCCGCTGACGCAGCCCATAGAACCGCTGTCGTTGATGTTCCATAACCTCGTCATATTCAAGGATATTCTTGCGAACTTGGAAGTTCCGTTCTTCGACCTTCTTCTGTGCCCGCTCGACATTCTTGGACAACCAAGGATGCTCAATCGCATCCCCTTCCTTCATACCAAGCCGCGACAACAACTTCATCGTCGTCTCGCCCGCGAACATCTTCATCAGATCATCTTCGAGCGACACAAAGAACCGCGACGATCCCTTATCACCCTGACGCCCGGACCGTCCACGCAACTGATTATCAATACGCCGCGACTCATGCCGTTCGGTACCAATCACATGCAGCCCGCCCATATCCTCAATATTGTCATACCAGCGGATCCGGTGTAGGATCGACCGAGCATTCTTATCAAGTTCCGTCCTCAAATCCTCAGCACTCGCCGTCTCGATCCCCTTCCCGCTCATCCAGGTATTCTGGCCCGCCCAGTGGCGTAGCAGTTTGAGCTCAAGTTCGGCAAAGTCCATCGTCTCAGCATCACGCTTCTTCATCCCCTCGGATTTGAGTTCAACCGAAGCAATCTTCCGGTACACATTTTCTCTCAGTTCCTGATCGCTCATCTCCGCAGAAAGTCCACGCGACGCAATCCCTCGCTTGAGCAGGTGTTCAATAAACTCCTCACGATTCAGTTTCCCAAGCTTAATATCCGTACCCCGCCCAGCCATATTGGTCGCAATCATCACCGCACCAAGATGCCCCGCACCTTCAACCACATTGGCCTCGCGTTCATGCTGCTTGGCATTGAGTACCGAGTGCTGAACCTGATATTTTTTCGTCAGCATCTGCGAGATCATTTCAGAGCGTTCAACCGATGTTGTCCCCACCAAAATCGGCCGCCCCGCATCATGAAACGATTTGATCTCATCAACAATGGCTTCCCACTTATCCTTGGCCCGAAGATACATCAAATCATCATGATCACTACGAGCGATCGGCTTATTGGTCGGGATCGAGATCACATCGAGGTGATAAATATCATGAAATTCCTGTGCTTCAGTATCCGCCGTCCCCGTCATACCTGAAAGTTCTTTGTACATCTTAAAGAAGTTTTGCACCGTCACCGAAGCAACCGTCTGCGTCTCGGCCTTAATCGGCACCCCTTCCTTACACTCAATCGCCTGATGCAAACCATCAGACCACTGCCGACCAATCATCGGCCGACCAGTATTAGAATCCACAATCACAATATTGGGCTCACTCTTGCCCGTCATCCGATCAGGAACATCCATCACGATGTAATCCTTATCAATCTGATACACCGCATACGCCCGCAGCGACTGCTCAAGCAAGTGCGGAATATCCATATTCTCATCAACATAAAACGAACCAACCCCCGCCAGCTTCTGGGCATGAGCAATCCCATCATGCGTCAGGTGCGCCGACTTCCGATCCATCTCGATCTCATAATACTGAGAATACTGGTCACGAGATTGCTCAAGTTCAGGCAGCCGCTTAGTCTCATCTTCAAGCCGCTTCTTCATCCCAGACACCGCCGCAGTATCCCGCGTCTGGCGAATATCCCCCTCAAGCCCCTTAATAATCTCTTTGCAATGCTGAACAGCATCCTCTCGCTCCTGCCAAGGCTTCTGAAGATCAACAAGCTGCTTAGCGAGTCCCGTCGCCAGCTCATACCGAGGCTGATCATCATGCGCAGGCCCCGAAATAATCAAAGGCGTTCTCGCCTCATCAATCAGCGTCGAATCCACCTCGTCAACAATCGCAAACTGCCGCTTCCGCTGCACCTGCTCATCAACATTCCGCTTCATATTGTCACGCAAATAATCAAACCCAAACTCAGAAGTCGTCCCATACACCACATCACACCGGTACATAGAACGCTTAATCTCTTCAGGCTGCATGTGCATCGGATGGATCGCTCCAACCGTCAGTCCAACCTTAGCAAAAAACGGAAAAGTCCAATCCCGGTCACGCTGCACAAGATAATCATTCACCGTCACAATATGAACCTGCTGCCGCGTCACCGCAGCCATATACGCAGCAAGCGGAGCAACAATCGTCTTGCCCTCACCAGTCTTCATCTCCGCAATCTTCCCCTGCCCAAGCACCATCCCACCAATCAACTGCACATCAAACGGCCGCGCTCTAAACGGCGGACGCGACTCAGGATAAATCTCCCGCACCGCATCATAAATCTCATTCGGAATATCAACCTGAATAAACCCAGGCACCGCTTCCTGGCAACCAAGATACTCATCCACCGCCTCAGCAGGCTCCAAAGCATCAATCTCCGCCTTAATCCGATCATAAGTCTGACGAACAGAATCACTCAACAACGACGCATCAAACTCGTGCTCAGGATTAAAAATATTCCGAATCCCCACCGACCGGTCCATCGCCTCACGCCCCGCCGCAAAAACCTCCACCAACAAATCGCTGGATGTCTCCCCCGCATCAAAGCGGTCACGAAACTCCACAGTCTTAGCCTTGAGCTCCGCATCAGTCAACGCACGCATCCGCGTTTCGAACTGAGAAATCAGATCCACACGACTCGTGTACCGCTTGACCACACGCTCATTACGCGAACCAAATATCTTGGATAAAAATTTTCCGACAACAGGAATCTCTGAACTGGCCATAGGGTGTATCTCTTACTTGTAATCAAGCCGGTTCAAATCTGATTCGCCGGCGTGTAAACCAATCCATCCACGCTCTGTAAAATCGAGCGTCAACACATCAGTCGGGAGTTTGAATATTCTTTGTATAATAAAAACGAACAAGATTCAGATCAAACCAACACAGGCGGCGGCAAACTGAGAATCCAAGGACTGAGCTGATCAATAAAAA
>JAESRA010000188.1 GCA_016764895.1 Phycisphaerales bacterium
CGACCAGATCGCCGTCCCCGAATACCCCTTCTTCTCCGCAGGATGCCACAAACAATCCCACCCCACCGGCTCCTGCCACTCATCAGGCAACTGTTCTTTGAGTGCCCGCACCTCCTGCAACAACAAAACATCAGGCCCAACCCGATCCAGATGCTCCCCCATCCCCTTGCGCAAAGCGGCCCGCAATCCATTGACATTCCATGTAGCGATTCTCATGCCCCCACTCTAGGTCTATGGTTCTTCATGGCCGAATCAAATAAAAACCACGCCGTCGTCTTGGCAGGCAGTCCCATGACCAACCTCGCCCTCTACCACCAAATCCGCTTCGCCGTCGGCGACCCCACCGCCCTCATCATTCTCCCAGGCCAACACCGCCTCCTCATGATCCGAAACATCGAAATCGAACGCGCCAAAAAAACCGCCCGCGCCGACCAAGTCGTCTGCCCAGAAGACTTCAAATCCAAAAACTGGCAAGCCGGCGACCGCGAACTCGAAACCGCCCAATCCGTCGCCGAGTGCCTCACCCAAAAAAACATCACCACCATCACCGTCGACCGCACCTTCCCCGCAATCTACAGCCACTACATCACCAAAGCAGGCATCCAAATCACCTGCGACCCAAACCTCGGCGTCCTGACCCGCCGTTCAAAGGACCAAGAAGAACTCGACCATCTCCGCAACGCCCAAAAAATCACCGAACGCTGCATGCAAATGGCGTGCGAAACCATCGCCAACGCAACCGCCGACGCTGCCGGCCAACTCATCCACGACGGCTCCCCCCTCACCTCCGAACGCATGTTTGAACTCATCGACATCCACTTCCTCAAACACGGCGCCGCCACTCCCCATGGCTCCATCGTCGCCGGAGGCAAAACAGGCGCCGACTGCCACGACCGAGGACACGGGCCTCTATTTACAGGCCAACCCGTCATCATCGACCTCTTCCCCTACATCAAATCCACCCACTACCACGGCGACTGCACCCGCTGCGTAGTCCACGGCGACATCCCCGATCAAGTCATCAAAATGCACACCGCCGTAATAGAAGCCAAAGCCGCCGCCCAAAACGCGACCAAAGCAGGCGTCACCGCCGACTCCGTACACGCCGCCGCAATCAAAGTCATCAAAGCCCACGGCTACCAAACCGGTATCCCCGCCAACGACGCCCCCGACACCGTTTGCTCAATGGTCCACGGCACAGGACACGGCATCGGACTCGATGTCCACGAACCACCACTCCTCGACATCGGAGGCCCAACCCTCGTTCAGCACGATGTCCTCACCATCGAACCCGGCTTGTATTGCAAAGCCATCGGAGGCATCCGCATCGAAGACATGCTCGCCGTCACCAAAAACGGGATCGAAAACTTCAACACCCTCCCCACCGGCCTCACCTGGTCCTAACCATACTAAAGGGTGCCCGTACTCGCCGTCTTCGGCGCAGTGCGGTCTTCACAAATAACAAGTCGGGTGCCCCGATGGTGGGCTTTGCCACCTTCGGGTCTTGGAATGCCCAAAGACATGCAGATGGCAAAAGCCCATCAGCATGGCACCCCCAAACCCCCAAACCCCTCCAAAACCCTGTGTCTTACTTCGCTTTCCCCTGCGCCGCCACCGCCGCCATCGCCGCCTCAACCGCCGCCGCATCCCCAAGATACCGCTTTGAAATCGGCTTGAGATCCGCATCAAGTTCATACACCAAAGGCATCCCCGTCGGGATATTGACCCCCACAATATCCTCATCCGAAATTCCATCTAAAAACTTCACCATCGCCCTCAGCGAGTTCCCATGGGCCGCAATCACCAACTTCTTCCCCGCCTTGATCTGCGGCGCAATCTCCGATTCCCAATACGGCACCACCCGATCAACCGTATCCTTCAAACACTCCGTCGTCGGAATCAACGATTCATCAATCCCCGCATACCGACGATCATGCCCAGGCCAACGCTCATCAGATTTCTCAAGCGCCGGCGGAGGCGTGTCATACGACCGCCTCCAAACCTTCACCTGATCCTCCCCATGCTTCTCAGCAGTCTCTGATTTATTCAACCCCTGCAACGCCCCATAGTGCCGTTCATTGAGTTCCCACGCCCGAACCACAGGCACCCACATCAAATCCATTTCCTCAAGCACATGCCAAAGCGTCCCAATCGCCCGCTTGAGCACCGAGGTATACGCCACATCAAAGGTGAATCCTTCCTCAGCCAGCAACTTCCCCCCCGCAATCGCCTCCTCATGCCCAAGTTCACTCAAAGGCACATCCCACCACCCGGTAAACCGATTCTCTTTGTTCCAGGTGCTTTGTCCATGCCGAATAAGAACGAGTGTGTACACGCGATGCTCCTTTGATCGTGAATTTGAACTCGATCATAGTCCCAAAACGAAACAGTGGCCGATGTCCAAAGACATCGGCCACTGCCAATTTTTACAATGATTCAATCTACAGATTCAATCAGTTCTTGGCCCACTGTGAGCGGAACTGGGTTGAATCCATCGATTCTGGACGGATCATTTCGAGCAGGGCATTCTGTGCCGTCTCGATCTCCATTGGACTCAGTTCGAGCAATGCGATCCGATCAAGCACAAGCCCGATCTGCGACATCAGCACATCGATTTCATCTTCGGTCCCATTGGCAAGAGTCTGAGCGATCCCTTCGATCCCAGGACGGCTGCCGTCCTCAGCATTCCGCTGGCCCAGCAGGCCAACATACGCCTCAGTCAACCGTTCAACACTCCGTGGCGAAAGCCGATCGAGCGTCAATGCCCCGGCGGCATTCTTGTCAAACCGCTCCAAGCCATTTGCGGCCCCGTCGCGGACAACGCCATCATTCACGAGCGATGGCGCGAGATCCAGATCGATAAGCACCTGCTGCTGTGCAAGGTACGGGGCATCATCACGAAGCTTCATGATGTCTTCATCAACAAACGAAGTCGCAAGGTTTGCATCAGCCGAAGGTGGCGAGAACGAACCAAGAGTCAGGTCGTATCCGTATACCAATCCTTGGGTCCCAGGCTGGTTCCCCATGAAGTTGGCAAGCGAAACGCCGCCAGGGAACTCAATGATCGTCAGTCCAAGAGCCGTCGAAGCACCCGCATCGTTGGCAAGCACCACAGAGTTTGCTCCGAGTAGTGCGCCGGCACTGTCTGCAGTCAGCGTACCACGAAGGGTAATGTTACCAGAAGCGATCAGCTCGGCACCCTGCTCGTCGTATCCGGTACCGTCACGATCGCCTTCATTTTCTACGCCATGGATGATCTCGCCGAGGTGTCCGAGCAAGGTAAGCTCGCCACCAAGCCGGCCACGCGATTCGATGACCAGATCGCCGAGCACATTGACATCGCCGATCTCAACAGTCGTAAACCCAAGGCCCTTGGCAGAAATCTGCAACGAACCAAACGAGGTGATCTTCTGACCACGACCCGCGTAAATGCCTTCGGTCGCCGAGACATAGAACTGCGAAGAAAGATCAATCGCCGAAGCGTCCATCAAATCGGTTCCTTCAACAGCAGCGTTGGAGAACAAGAAGCTCGCCGCCACCATTGATCCAGAAATATCGCCACCAAAGTGGATAGTCCTAAACGCACCAGAGTTCGGGGTCAACCGGAGTGCTGGTTGAGCACCAATACTGCCACGGAACTTGAACGGCGTGCGTCCTTCGCCAACACCAGTAGTCACATCGCCGTCATACATAAAGGCAACGCTTGATTCACCAACCACTGATGAGTAAATATCGCCGCCAAACAAAGCCGAACCTATTCCAGTATGGAAGGTCACGCTTGGCCCAAGAATCTCGGTCAAACCCATAAGGGTCATGCCATTGAGAGTTGAAACATTATCCATGTAAATGGCACGCCGGGCATCAACATCAAGGAATCCCAGCCGCATATCGCTGGCCGGATCAGCACCCACGGTCCCGCCAAAGAACACATCGCCATGGGTCGCAAAGACATTGAGCGTATTAAACTCACCGATTTCTGAGAATACATCCCCATTGAACTCGGTAAGACTCAAAGCACCGGTACTCGAAAGCGAAACATTCTCAGTCAAACGCACATCGCCGTTGAGGAAGATGCCATTGGCTGTAGACGAAATATCGACACCTAGATCAATAACTCCGCCGATACCAGCATTAATCACAATCGTTCCGCCAGTAATCGGCACACCACCAAATGACGCTGTTGGAGTCACAGGGCCCGACAGGAATACATTCTCGCCGGTGATTTCGATCGATCCACCATTGGCACCGCTTGCAGCGATCGTGCCTGTGTTTTCTACATTTGCACCAGCGGTTTTGATAATCACAGTTTCAGAAACGATCGAACCAGAGTTCCAAGCCGCGATCGAGAAGATGTCGCCGGCGGTGAAACTGTTATCGTTGATAGCCTCGCCCTGACCAAACCCACCGACAGGAATCTCGATCTCAACAAAGCGGTTCCCAAGATGGGTCCCGATCAGAACCTGCTCGCCCGCCGCCATAATCACGGTGCCATTGGGAGCCGAGATCGAACCAATATTGGCGACTTCTGCACCGATCAACGCAATCAGATTGCCTTGGATATGCCCGTTATTCACTACCGAACCCTGAAGGTCAGTAAAGCGGTAAGTCCCGGCACGGAAGTTGTTGTTCGAGATATTGCCCGCAGCCGCGTACAACGCGCCGACATTGACAACCGCACCCTGACCAAACACAACACCAGCAGGATTCACAATAAAGACCTGACCATTGGAGGTCATTGATCCCATGATCTCTGAGGGTGTTGGGCCGATGATCCGGTTGAGAACACGGGAGTTGGAGTTGAGCATATTGAAGATCACAGCTTCATCAACACCAATACTAAATGACTGCCATTCGATAATGGACATAAATCCAGAATCGATGGTCAATGTATTCCCGTTGTGTGTAAAGGTGACATTCCCATCAATGACATTCCAGCCTTCAGGATTCGCCTGAGCAATGCCGGCAGTCAATCCTGCCATTGCTGCCAAAGTAAGTCCAAAGCGCCCGCAGCGTGTGTTCGTATTTTGAGTTGTCATTACCCATTCCTCCGGTCTGAAGTTTTCTATCAATATACCACGGTTGCTGAAAAGTGCAACCTGGAATCACCCACATCCGTGACCACCGCGGCACCAGTGCCGATCCGGGTCAATGCCATGCCATAGTTGACACGCACAGTGAGGTTCCGCTTTAACTGTGCCTCAAGTCCGACCCCCACGCCAACCAAGGTCTCGTCATTTTCGAAGAACAGTGCGTCCTGTACCGTTACCCGTCCGATATCAACGAATCCCGAAAAGATTAAATCCCAGTCAGAAGCACCATAAGGCCTGGTACGAGCGTTCCGAAACGTCGAACCGAACAATGTGGTCGTACTGGTAGTTATCGGAGTTGCCTTGCCCAAATGGAACCGATATTCCAAAGAACCAATAATAGCATTGTCACCAACGGCGACCGATTCCTTATACCCACGAACACTCGATGCCCCCCCCGCTGTCATCTGGAAGTTGGGCACCAATCGCGATCCCAGCGAACTCTGCCCACGAACAGAAAACACAATCTCATGGGCAAGCGTCATCTTGTTCTCGCCCCGCTCCCCCTTAAATCCCTTGGGATCAAATATCGGCTCAAGGAAGAACGAATGCGACACCTGACCACTGATCCTTGAGAACTCGTTCTCTACACCCGTCCGCCCAAGGGCAGCAATCGAAGGCAACTCGCTCGTCCCCGCCGCCGATGCTAGATTCGTCTCAAACCGCAACTCCGCAAACGCCGTATGCAACGGCGTGTTCTTCTGATAACGCAAACCACCAAACGGGAGCAAGAAATTATCCTCACCAGTAATAGTCAGAAAGAATATCCGATTCTCAACTTTAATATGCTCATACCGAACACCGGCAAACACATCCAAAAATGCAGCACCGTCATTCCAGATATTCCGAGAAACCTCCGCACCGAACTCGTAGCCCTCGCCTTTAAAGTCCGCAAACCCAAGCCCAAGATCCGTCGCGGTGTATTGATTCCACCGTGCATTGATCCGCGCCCTGTAATCCGGCCCAAGATCAAACGAATACGAAGCCAGCACCGCATGCGACGCATCGAAGCCGGCCGTGATGTAGTCCAGAGTAAAGACATCGTCCTGCCCCGTTAGCTGCCGGTGCACATACCCAAACCGCTCTTGCCATTCATCAGTACTCTTGGTGCCAGTATTTGAAATACTCGCATACACCGACCACTGCTTGGGCTCAGTAATCAAATAATCAAGGACAACCGCACCAGGCTCACTTGACGGCGCGATTGACACATCCAGCCGCCGCCCAGAATGGCGATTAAAATGGTGAATCTCTCGATCAACCTTCTCCTTGGTCAGAAGATCGCCCGGCACAATCTCGAAACGATCCCGGATCCGTTGATGAGCCGGATGATTGACATTGGACTCCTCGTCGTCAGTCTCCCGTTCAGCGATCCGGTCCCCACGCGCAACAGTCCGCACTTCCCCCACCACAGCACGCCAGATCAGAATCGTCAGTGGGTGATCCCCATCTCCACGCAAATCCTCTTGAGTTGTATCAAATGCAATCTCGGTTTTCGAAGGCGTGACCAGATGCCCAAGGAACTCATACCGAGACTCCATCTCGTTTCTCACCGCCTGAACCATCGCCGCCAGAGCACTACCGTAAATCGTTTCAACCCCACCCTTCCCGATCTCTCCGAGCCTTACAGGAATAATCTCAGCCCCAGGAACCGGGCCAATATACCCACCATCCACCGGCGTAAGCATCACCTCAAGACCCAATACCTCACCAAGATCAGGAAGATCAGCATGCGCAATCGCATACCCAAGCTCAATAGCCGTCACGCGATACCCCACACCATCACGAACAGAATCAACACCCGCCGGCAAGCTCTCAGGCTGTAGGACAGCGACAGAGTTGACATGGGCAATTGCTGGGGTTATCACACCTCCAACACCAAACCCCGCAACGGCTGCCAGCAACCAAGCGGTATTTTTTTGAAGGAAACAAACAGACTTCTTACTCTGGTGCGGCATTGTGCACTCCACTCTATAAACCAGCCACTAATACACTATTTAACAAGTTAGCATAAACAGCCAATAAAAACCCTAAATCCCATCTATTCTAGCGACATTCACCTCTGTATCGACAGATTTAACGCGCAAACTTCGCCACTGCACAATTCTCGCACCATATCACCAAACCATGCCCAGGTTTCGATCGATGAATTGTTCATGTGTAACACAAAACGCCCATCACGCCGTGCGGCCCAAATCGTCGCGTTCAGCTCCGCAATCACCCTCCTCGGTGCTTGCAGCCAACAAAGATCCACCGAAATCTCACAATCTGAGAACATGGTGATCCTCAAGGAACTCAGCCTCCAATCAGGCTCCTCAGGATACACACTCCCGCAAACACAAGGCCCAGTCCTCGTCGCCGGTGACTGGCTCGCCATCCAATGCGCCGCCGCAGGCAACTACTTCGAAAACTACGACTGGGCACCGGTCTACGCCAACATCGAAACATCCGATTTCGAGTAATACCAAGCCCGCCACAAATCTATAAAGCTAGTCAGCCGAAGCGTTTGCACGCTCGCTCATGTCGCGGAACATCACAACATCATCCATGTTGAAGATCCCGTCCCGGTTCACATCGCCATAAGGCTCCCGCTCTGCGTACGCATCGGTAAACCGCTTCGTATCACTCGTCCCCATCTCGCCATCCTTATTCATATCGTACCGCCTCAGGAAACTATCAAGTTCCCGCCGCTCGATCATCGAATTCATCGCGTCGGCCCGTTCATCGGTATCCAGATTCCCGTCCCCATCCTGATCAAACCGGATCGCAAAGTCATCTATCCGCGACCGTCGATCCGCCATCTGCTGATCCTGCATCGCCAGCGTTTCTTCATCTGACATCACCCCGTCCCCATCCGTGTCATACTGCTTGACGATTTCGGCCATCCGCTCAGTATCGCGTTCATCGAGCGACTCATTCATCGCCGCCGTCTCAGTCTCATTGAGTACCCCATCCCCATTCGTATCAAACTCCGCCTGCATCCGCTCCCCGCGCCGCGAATCGAGCATAAATTCGCGCCGAGCCGCGAGCTGTTCTTCAATACTCACCATCCCATCCCCATCAGCATCAAACCGATCCATCATCCGCTGGCGCATCGCCAGAGCCATCGCATCACGCTCGCCTTGATCCAGCATCCCATCCCCGTCGGCATCAAACCGCATCAACCGCTCTTCCATCCGCTCCACCCCGCCCCCACCCCCACCCCC
>JAESRA010000189.1 GCA_016764895.1 Phycisphaerales bacterium
CTTCGATTCGACGACACCAACCCCGCTCAAGAAGAAGTCGAGTTCGTCGAGTCGATCAAGCATGATCTGCAGTGGCTTGGCACCAAGTGGGACGGCGAGGTGTGCTTTGCATCGGATTACTTTGGGCAGATGTACGACTGGGCCGTGGAGTTGATCGAGAAAGGGTTGGCGTATGTTGACGAGTCCACGCCCGAGCAGATCCGCGAAATGCGTGGCAAGGTCGGACATGCGGGGACGGACTCTCCGTTCCGTGATCGTCCGGTGAGCGAGTCGGTTGATTTGTTTGCCAAGATGAAGGCCGGGGAGATTGAAAATGGCAAGATGGTGCTCCGTGCTAAGATTGATATGGCGAGTACCAATCTCAACATGCGCGACCCGGTCATGTACCGTGTCGTCAACGCCTCGCACCACCGCACCGGCGACCAATGGCACATTTATCCAATGTACGACTGGGCCCACGGCCTCGAAGATTCCATCGAAGGCGTGACCAACTCGCTCTGCTCGCTGGAGTTCCAGGATCACCGCCCTTTGTACGATTGGTTCATTGACGCTATAAACAAAGGCCGATCGATCGACGACGCGATTCATCATCCGCAACAAACCGAGTTCTCGCGGCTCTCGATCAGCTACACCAACATGTCCAAGCGGTACATGCGGCAGCTCGTCGAAGAGCACCGTGTCGATGGTTGGGACGATCCGCGCATGATTACGCTTGCCAGTTTCCGCCGCCGCGGGTACACGCCAGAATCCATCAAAGATTTCGTTGTTGGCGTTGGTGTCACCAAGTTCAACGCGATGATGGACATGGGCCGGCTCGAAAGCGCGTTGCGTGATGATCTCAACAAGCGTGCTCCAAGGCGCATGGCTGTGCTTGATCCGATCAAACTGGTCATTACCAACTGGGGCGATGGTGGCGATGAATCACGCATCGAACAGATGGACGCGATCAACAACCCCGAAGATGACGCCGCAGGCACGCGCCAGATTCCGATCGGTAAAGAACTCTGGATCGAGCGGGCTGATTTCATGATTGACCCACCCAAAAAATTCTTCCGTCTTGGGGTGGGCCGAGAGGTCCGGCTCCGCTGCGGCTACTGGGTCAAATGTCATGATTTCAAGCAGGACGCCGATGGCAACATCACCCAAGTCCACTGCACCTATGACCCAAACACCCGAGGCGGCAACAACCCCCCACCCGACGAAGAAGGCAAAGTCCGCAAGGTCAAAGGCACCATCCACTGGGTCTATGCCCACGACTGCATTGACGCCGAGGTTCGGCTGTTTGATCGCTTGTACAAAACAGAAAAACCCGGCAAAGAAACCGGCGACCACCTCGACGATCTCAACGAAGATTCTCTCGAAATCCGCACCGGCTGCAAACTCGAAAAAACATTCCAGTCCATCACCCCCGACGAGCCACAATGGGCCGATGGCGTCCGCCGATTCCAGTTTGAACGCACCGGCTATTTCTGCATCGACAAAGACTCCACCGATGCCAAGATGGTCTTGAATCGAACCGCCACCCTCCGAGATTCATGGGCCAAGAAACACCATAAATAGGCCAATCCAAAGCCGCCAACTCCTCGCCGACCTACCATCGCCCATGAGTTTAATAGTCACAGGCACCATCGGAATCGACACCATAGAAACCCCAGACGGCCAGCGGCGCGAGGACCTCCTCGGCGGCTCGGCGGTCTACTTCTGCGCGGCGTCGTCTTTTTACACCAAACCCCGCCTCGTCGCCGCCGTCGGAGATGATTTTCCTGAGTCCTTCATGGACACACTCAAGTCATTCGAGGCCGTCGACCTAGCCGGGCTCGAAGTCCGCCAGGGTTCAAAGACCTTCCGCTGGGGCGGCAAGTACATGGAAGACATGGACCGCCGTGAAACACTCTTTACCGAACTGGGCATTCTCGAAGAAGCCCCGCCGACGGTTCCCGATGCGTTCAAAGATTCAAAGGTTCTGTTCCTGGCCAACTCCCACCCAATGGTCCAACTCGGCATGCTCGAACAACTCGGTGAACTGGAACTGTCCGTCGTCGACACGATGGACCTCTGGATCACCATCGCCAAGCCCGAACTGACCAACCTTCTGGGCAAGGTCAATGGCCTGGTCCTCAACTTCGACGAGGCCGAGCAATACACCGGACACCGCAATCCCGTCACCGCCGGAAGGCACCTCCTCGAACTGGGCCCAAGATTCGTCGTTATCAAAAAAGGCGAACACGGCTGTATCCTTGTTCACAAGGACGGCATCTGCGCCCTGCCCGCGTACCCAACCGAACGGGTCGTTGACCCTACAGGCGCAGGTGATACCTTCGCAGGCGGTCTGATGGGGCGACTCGCCGCCCGAGGCGGCCATGACCTGGGCTCCTTCGAGTCCGTTCGTGAAGCCCTCGCCCATGGCACCATCATCGCGTCATTCAATGTCGAGTCCTTCTCCCTCGAACGCATGCAAGCGATCACCCGCAAAGACATCCACGACCGATTCGATCACTACGCCTCGATGATGCGCCTGGGCGAATAAACCATGTCGCCCGACTCGTCATACCTCGATCCCTACCGCGACGCCGTCGCTGAAATGGGTGCCGGGTTTGAGGCCCAACTCTGGCTCTCAAAAGATGCCCAAGCCAAACGATTCAAAGTCATCGCCGATGCCATCAACCAGCACAGCACCATCGCCGATCTCGGCTGTGGCCAAGGCGATCTCCTGATCTACCTCCAACAACACAACCAACTCCCCAAACACTTCATCGGCATCGAAGGCGTCCAGGAAATGACCACCCACGCCCAGCAGCGTGTCGATGCACTCGGCATCAAAAACGCCGTCTTTCAAACCCACGATTTCGTCGCTGACACCAAACTTCCATCCCAACTCGTCAAAGATGCCGGGGTTGAGTGCTTCATTTTTTCAGGTTCACTCAATACGCTCAGCATGAATCAAGCCCAAGCAGTGCTGGCCCAGTTCTACAAAGCACTCGAAAAATCCGGGCGCGGAACCCTGATTTTCAACTTCCTTTCCAATCGCCACGACAAGCAACGCACCCCAGCCCAGCACCCGGCCGTCCGGTTCGATCCAACCGAAATGCTCGACTGGGCACTCAACCAAACCACGCGAACACAGCTTCGACACGAATACCTCGCCGGTCACGACGCAACCATCGTGATGCAAGTGCCAAACGATTAGTTCTCCCAAATTTTCAAGAACCGGTCTGATCCCTGACGACGAATCGAGTTGTCCTCGAGCACCTCTTCGGTCGATTCGAGCAACTCCTCAGCATTGAAAATCAAAGACTCCTGGCTCCGATCAAAGAACTCAAACATGAATGATTCTTCTTCGTTGTCACGCAGCACTTCAACCAAGTGTGACACCGAGTCAATGTCAATCCCATTGACCGACTTGAGCGTCGGATTCCCAAAGACCTCATAGCCCTTGGTGATCGCATGAGGCAAGAAAGTCGCCGCCAATACAACATACTCCTGCCCAGGCATCTTCCGTTCTTCGTTGATATGAAGCCCCACCGGCGAGCCATCAATGATCCCGTACCCAAGATACAAGTTCATAAAATGCTCCCGACGAACCGGCGTAAAAATCATCGGGCCCACAATAAAGTACTCAGGATAGTTATTGCCAATAAACGGTACCAGTTCATCGCGGTCGTTGCTCACCGAAAGTTCAATCTCGATTGACTTCCCATCACGGATCACCGTCACAGGCACATTCCCATCAACAGCAAGCTCACGAATAAAGTACCGCCAGTGCAAACGCAAATCATCGTCCCGTGTCACCATGCCCGCGTTGTCGATGTCGTGTTGCCCGATCATGTCGAGCAAGTCCCACTCTTGAAGCAAGAGTTTTGAATCTTCGCTAGGCCGAGTGTAGACAATGCCGGTTTGATCCTTGCTCAGTCCGAGATACGCACGCAGCGCGTCGTTCTCGCAGGTCTGGAACCGGGCTCCGTGCAGTTCTGGTGGGCCGTTGTATTGGCCGTCCTCGATGTCACTAAGAAACAGGTGTACCTCGGAGGCGGGGATCACATATCCAATATTCTCGGCGTATTCAATACCGCTAAACACCACCCCGCAGACCTTATCGTCGAAGATTACAGGTCCTCCGGAGTTTCCGCGATTGAGTGCTGCGTCGACCTGAATCCGCAACCCGCGTGCTTCCATGTTGTATTCGGTGTACTCGATCCGCGAGACCACGCCCTCGGTGATCGAGACTTGCTCGCCGCCCATCGGGTAGCCGATCGCCTGAACAGTCGATCCGATCGTCGGGAGCGTGTCGCTGAGTTCAAGCACTGGATGGTTCGCGTGGAACTCCTCGCGTTCGGTGACTTTCTTGATCTGGATCAGCGCAAGGTCCATTTCCTGCGAGATCCCGATGACCTCTGCACGAAGTTTGTCCGCGCTGTTCGGCGGCTGGATATAAATCCGCGTCGCCTGCTCAACGACATGGGCATTGGTGATAAACCGATCGCCCTCGATGACAAACCCGGTCCCGGAGAGTTCCTGCGGTGCCTGCTTGGTCCAAGGCCGAGCAAAGTCTGGACCCCGGTAAGTCGCAAAAATCTTGACCACCGAATCCCGAATCTCAGCAGTGTCCTGACTCGCCTGCCCGCTCAAAGTCATCACACAAATCAGCCCAATCATCATCCATACGCGCATAGTCGTCTCCTCAAGCACGCCCGACAATGAACGGCTCAACCATCATAGATCACCTATTCAACGCATGCTTAGTGGCAACATTTGGCCCAAATACACGACCATTTCAAAACAGTTCAAAAAAAACACCGGCGACCCACACGAAGAGTCGCCGGTGCATATATGAACTACGCCCTCTCCAGAGCGGCGCAGAGCAGACATCAGTCGAACATCGGAAGCCCAGAAGGAACCGACTGAGGAATCTGATCACGAAGATCAATCGATGATGGATCCGTCAAAGCGTTGAGGAAATCCATCAAGTTGTTGAACTCATCATCAGTGAGATAAGTCGCGCCAAGTTCACTGGCTTCAAGAATCCCATGAAGTCTGGCTTTGTCGTTCATGACCATCATGTCTTGCTTGGCAAAATCATCGCGGTATGGCAAAATGACCTGACTCTGATCATAGTTGAACAACGAGTAGGCGGGATTCAAGTGATGCCGAACCATCGCCTCAAGCGTACCAAACGCACCATTGTGACCCCAAGGCCCAGTCAACGCAACATTGCGAAGCGAAGGCACACGGAACTTAAAGTTGTCCGCAGGGTTCCCAGTCTCAGCACCAAGTCCAAGATCATCATACCCATCGGTGTATCCAGGTTGATTGTGACCCTTACCCGGCCCAATCTGAGGCATACCAATAGAAGCAAAGCTTTGGTTCGTCTGGAACGGCCCAGAGTGACAACTCACACAACTCGCTTGGCCATAGAACAAAACCATACCCTGAATGGCACCCATCGACATCGCTCCACTGTCCCCACGCAAGAAACGATCAAATGGCGAATTGTCCGAACGACCAATAAAGAACTCGTATTCAGCAATCGCATTGGCAATGTGGGCGTAGGTAATATCCGAAGCACCAGAAACATCTGGATACACCTTGGTAAAGAGGTCTACATAGCCTGGAATTGAAGCAACCCGCGTCGCCAGCAACGACCACAGCAAAGGTAAATCACCCGCTGCAGCAGCATCGGCGATTTCATTTTCGCCCGCCTGACCAGCCATCTCAGTCCCAGAAGTCACCGGGAAACACGCCTGTGCAGCCACGGCTGAATCCAACCCCTCAATCAAATCCATCCCAGCAGGAGTCGAAAACCCCTTCGGGTGATTCGGATCAGCAGCAATCCGACCATCATGCATCATCACAGTAAACTCATGAGCACCAAGGTTGAACACATGCGGAGCATTCCGAGGCACACGCTCGACAACCGCATCAATCCCAAATCCCGTATCACGGAATGGACCAACACCATTGCCGCCTTCCCCAATAGGAAGCGACAAACCATCACTCGTGTCGGTCACCAAAGTGTGGCAAGTCGAGCAAGAAATATTCATATTGCCCGACAAAATCTTATCGTGAAACAACAGCTTCCCAAGCTCGGCCTGACCCTCATCAATGGGATGGTAATCCGCATCCGTTGGTGCATCAGGCAACCACGCAGCATTGGATTGATCGCTTTGCTCAAGCGAACGAATCAACTGACGCACGACATCCACCTTGGTCGTCGAAGAAGCCGCTGTTGGGGCGACTTTTGATTGAACTGTTGATTTGACCGCTGGTTGAACCACAGGCGCCTGCTTGGCACCCTTGGCACCCTTGGCTTTGGGCGCACCCTGAGCAACTCCCGCTGAGACCATCAAAGACACGCAGGCCAATGATCCAATACACAACCCTGAGAGCCCGCGACGGGCTCCTCGTTTCTTCATATTCATTTCAATACCCTCTCGAAAAATCCGACGCAACCGGCTTGGCCAAAACTGCATGGCCTCGTGGCGAACAAATCCGGTTGCTACACCCAAGAACCTATCAGATCAGTACCTAGGCGTAAAGTGTAAAATATGCAAATTTAAGTAAATTCCATAGGTGTCAGGATCAATGGGCGTTTGGAGCCGAATTCCGCATGGTTGTGTCCGAAAAAATACGACTCGTTCCATCAATTTCACCCAAATCCTGCAACGCATGAACCCCCCAAACTCCTGCACGCAACGCCTCGATGGCATGAATCGCCTGCCCCGCAGCCGTCGCCGTGGTAATCATCGGAATCCCAAGCCGCACCGCCGTCGCTCGAATACTCCCCTCATCAGTCTGCCATCCCGTCCGCGTCGGCGTGTTGATCACCAACTGAATATGCCCATTTTGCATCAAGTCCATCACATTGGGACGAGCCCCCGCCTGAATTTTCTGCAATACCTTGGGCTGCAATCCATGGCGTGATAACTCATCAGCCGTCCCCTGCGTGGTAAACACCTTGAACCCCATCGCCATCAATGATCGAACAACCGGGATCATCGCCGCTTTATCTTCCTGCCGAACCGACACAAATACTCCGCCGTCCTTAGGCAGCGATACTCCCGCCGATTCCATCGCTTTGAGATACGCCATAGGCAGCGAAACATCGACCCCCATCACTTCGCCGGTCGATCGCATCTCAGGCCCAAGCACAAAATCCACCCCAGGAAATTTCTTAAACGGAAACACCGGAGCCTTGACAGCAAAGAACCCCGCATCAGGAATCTCTCTTGTCCTTTGATCTTTGAGCGAAACCCCCATCATCGCCTTGGCCGCCACCGATGCCCACGCCACACCCTTGGCCTTGCCCGCATAAGGCACCGTCCGTGATGCACGCGGATTCACTTCAATGATGTACACCGTGTCATCCTTGACGGCCATCTGCACATTCATCAGCCCGCAAACCTTGAGTTCCTTAGCCAGTATCCGGGCGATCCGTTTGACTTCAATCAGCACCGAACCCCGAACCGTCGTCGTCGGAATCATGCAGGTCGAATCCCCAGAGTGAACCCCCGCATGTTCAATATGCTCCATCACCGCCGCGATGTAGGCATGCCCGTCGTCGTCTGTAAAATCAGCAACGACATCAATATCCAGTTCAATCGCATTATCCAAGAACTGATCAATCAGAATCGGAGCGTCATCCAAGCCCGAAACATCCACCGCCGTCAGCATGTAATGCCGCAACGCCTTCTCATCGGGACAAATCTCCATTCCTCGCCCGCCCAGCACATAACTCGGCCGCACCAAAACCGGATACCCAATCCCCCCCGCAATATCCACGGCCGCATCAATCGACCGAGCAATCCCCGACGCAGGCCGCTTGAGATCAAGCTTGGTCAACATCTGATCAAACCGATCCCGATCCTCCGCCCGATCAATCGCCTCAAGCGAAGTCCCCAACATCGGCACCCCCGCCAGATCAAGCCCATGAGCAAGATTCAAAGGCGTCTGCCCGCCATACTGCACTATCGTCCCGTGCAACGACGCCTCAAGTTTCTCCGTCACATTCAATACATCCTCAAGCGTCAATGGCTCAAAGAACAACAAATCACTCGTGTCATAATCCGTACTCACCGTCTCCGGGTTCGAGTTGATCATCACCGCGTCGTAGCCCAGTTCCTGGGCCGCAAAGGCCGCATGGACACAGCAGTAATCAAACTCAATCCCCTGCCCGATCCGGTTGGGCCCGCCACCAAGGATAATAATTTTCTTCTTCGGATCAATCTTGGCCGCCATCCGATCGCGCAACTCACACTGGGCCGGCACTTCAACCACCGATCCGTCTTCAAGCACCTTGCGTGACCCGGCTTGGTAGGTCGAGTAGTAGTAGGGCGTCAAGGCCTCAAACTCAGCGGCGCAAGTATCCACACATTTGAATACGGCCTCAACACCAAGGCCCTTCCGATGCGCCCGCACATCTAGAATAGTCTCGGAGCTGATCTTGCCGAGATACAAGTACGCAAGCTGCGCATCAGAGTATCCCAGTTCCTTAGCCCGTTGCATCAACGCCCGATCAACCTGTTCCAGCGATTCAACCGCCATCAACTCATCTTCAAACTTGACAAGCTCCGCTAGCTGATACAGAAAGAACCGATCAAACCCAGTCAGGTCATTGATCCGATCAATCGTCCATCCCATCTTCATCGCATAGCGAACAAAGTACAGCCGCCCCTGCGAGGGCACCGACAACTTCCGCGTGAGTTTGTCTTCGTCAATCGGCCATTCGATTTCCGAGTTGCCGCTTTGTCTTTGAGCGTTTAGCCAATCGTCGTTCTTATCAAGCCCAAACCCAAACCGCTTGAGTTCCATCGACCGGATGACTTTTTGGAACGACTCTTTAAAGGTCCGCCCGATGGCCATCGCCTCGCCCACCGATTTCATCTGCGTCGTCAGTGTTTCATCCGCTTCTGGGAACTTCTCAAAGGTCCATCGTGGCATCTTGGTGACGACATAATCAATCGCAGGCTCAAAGCACGCGCTCGTCGTCCCGGTGATGTCGTTGCGGAGTTCATCAAGCGTGTACCCCACCGCCAGCTTGGTCGCGATCTTGGCGATTGGGAATCCGGTGGCCTTGGATGCAAGCGCAGAAGACCGCGACACCCGCGGATTCATCTCAATCACCACAAACTCAAACGGCGGCTCAGACCCATCTTCAGTAGGTTCAGGGTTTGGATTGATTGCGAACTGCACATTGGACCCCCCAGTCTCCACCCCAACGGCTCGCATAATCTTGAGCGAAGCGTCCCGCAGCACCTGGTATTCCTTATCCGTCAGTGTCAGGCACGGCGCAACGGTCACCGAATCACCCGTATGCACCCCCATCGCATCAATATTTTCAATCCCACAGACCACGATACAGTTGTCCTTCTTATCGCGGACAACTTCGAGTTCATATTCCTTCCACCCGATGAGCGATTTATCAACCTGAATTTGCCCGATCATCGAGGCCCCAAGCCCGCGCGTCACAAGTTCTTCAAGTTCAGCATAGTTGTACGCAATCCCTCCGCCCCAGCCCCCCAAAGTGAAGGCCGGGCGAATAATCGCAGGGAGACCAATCTCATCGACAAATGTGATCGCCTCAGCAAGCGTCTCGACCGTCACCGATTCAGGCGTCGGCAATCCAATTTCCGCACAAATGTCATTAAACACCTGCCGATCCTCAGCCCGATGAATAATCGCCCGATCCGCCCCGATCATTTCGATTCCAAACTCTTCAAAGATTCCCAAATCGCTCATCTCACACGCACAGTTCAGGGCTGTCTGCCCTCCAAGCGTCGGCAACACCGCATCAATCGGGAATCCCAGTTCGATTTCCTTCTCGATAATTTTCCGAACAGACTCCGGCGTGATCGGCTCAATATAGGTCCGATCCGCAAATGCCGGGTCCGTCATGATCGTTGCGGGATTGGAGTTGACCAGTACAACCCGGAACCCCTCGTCCCTGAGCGATTTACACGCCTGGGTGCCCGAATAATCAAACTCGCACCCTTGTCCGATGACAATTGGGCCAGATCCGATCAGAAGAATGGTATTGAGATCATCGCGTCTGGGCATTCAGTGGATTCCTGTGGGAAAAAGGTCCGAAAATGTCGTTGTTGTCGCGCAAACTGGACAAGTCTAGCCCTCCCATTGTCCCAAGATCGCTTCAATCCATAACGATCATCCGCGTCCGAATTGCTGAACTCTGGGCTTCTTGGCTCGTACCATACCCAACCGCTTCGAATCTGGACGATGTGCCTATGTCCGTACATTGTTTGTGCATTGTCTGTGCATCAATCGAGGCCTCTACTGGAGAACCGCATATGTGTGGCATCGTCGCCTACATCGGAAACAAACCCGCCCAGCCCCTCCTTCTCGAAGGACTCAAACGGCTCGAATACCGCGGCTACGACTCCGCAGGCATCGCCGCCATCAACGGCAAAGGCCTGCAGATCATCAAAGCCGTCGGACGCGTCATGAATCTCGAAAAAGAACTCGAATCCATCGGCGGAATCGAAGGCTCCATCGGCATCGCGCACACCCGCTGGGCAACCCACGGCATCGTCAACCACGCCAACGCACACCCACACCAAGACCGCGACCACGGCATCTCCCTGGTCCACAACGGCATCATCGAAAACTACGCCTCGCTCCGCACGCTCCTCGAAGAAAAAGGCCACCAGTTCCACACCGAAACCGACACCGAAGTCCTCGGCATGCTCATCTCACACTTCTACGACCTAGGCGCGGGCATGAGCCTCGAAAAATCAGTCCAAGCAGCACTCAGAGAAGTCCGCGGCGCCTACGCCATCGCCGTCATCTGCCAGCAGGAACCCGATGTCATGGTCTGCGCCCGCAAGGGCTCACCCCTCTTGATCGGCATCGGCAACGGCGAGTACATTGTCGCCTCAGACCCCAGCGCGATCGTCGCACACGCCACCACCGCCATCACCCTCGATGACTACTCCGTCGCACGCCTCACCCGCGACGGCTTCCGCACCACGACCGTTGACAATGTCGAACTGACCCCAAAGATCATGGAACTCGAAATGGAACTCGAAGAAATCGAGCTCGGCGACTTCCCGCACTACATGCTCAAAGAAATCTACGAACAGCCAGAGGCCATCGCCCGCTGTCTCAAAGGCCGCCTCGACAAAAACGAAGGCAAGGTCGTCCTCGGCGGGCTCATGAACTTCTCCAAAGAACTCGTCAAGAGCCGCCGCATCATCCTCACCGCCCAAGGCACCGCCCTCCACTCGGCCATGATCGGCGAGTATCTCCTCGAAGACCTCGCCAAAATCCCCGCCGAATGCGAATACGCCTCCGAGTTTCGCTACCGCAACCCGATTATCGAAGACCGCTCGGTCGTCATCGCGGTATCCCAGTCCGGCGAAACCGCCGACACCCTCGCCGCCCTCCACGAATCCAAAGACCGTGGGGCCTTGTCCCTCGGCGTCATCAATGTCGTCGGCTCCACCATCGCAAGAGAAACCGACACCGGGGTCTACCTCCGCGTCGGCCCAGAAATCGGCGTTGCCAGTACCAAAGCATTCACCGGCCAAGTCGCCGTCCTCACCATGATTGCCCTCTTCATGGCCCGCCGCCGGATGATGTCTCCCGAAGCCAGCGCCCGCCTCATGCGAGAACTCGACCGCGTCCCCGACATGATCCAGCAGGTCCTTGAAACCAACGACCGCATCAAAGAGATCACCGCCAAATATGTCCACCGCGAGAACTGGCTCTTCCTCGGACGCGGCTACAACTACCCAACCGCACTCGAAGGCGCCCTCAAACTCAAAGAAATCTCCTACATCCACGCCGAGGGCATGCCCGCCGCCGAAATGAAGCACGGCCCCATCGCCCTCATCGACGAAGGAATGCCCGTCGTCTTCATCGCCAATCAAGGCAACCAGTACGAGAAGGTCCTGAGCAACATCGAAGAGGTCCGCGCCCGAGGCGGCCATGTCATCGCCGTCGCCACAGAAGGCGACAAACAAATCGAATCCCTCGCCGAAGATGTTCTGTACATTCCGCAGGTCGAAGAGTGCCTGAGTCCAATGGTCGCCGTGATTCCACTCCAACTTTTGGCCTACCACGCGGCTGTTCTAAGAGGCCACGATGTCGACAAACCAAGGAACCTCGCCAAGTCCGTGACGGTCGAGTGAGAATGACTTGGTTCACGCTCAAAAAACAGATGGTTCGACGAAGATGGAGCCGGCGTGCGACGGTTGGCGTGGTGAAACCGTTCCGGAAGAGTGCAAAGGTTCGTGCGGTGTCGAAATGCTACTCCATCGGATGGATGATTCTGTCCTGGTGGTATTTGCTTATAGTTGGATACTGGGGGGGGTTATATCTTGTACTTCGGATCGCGGTCGACAAAGAGTCTGATCAACTCAACAAAGTAATCTTTGACAATCTCCATGGCTACCTCTATGGATTTTATGTGATCCCGATTTTGGTACCACTCGCATTCCTGCTAGTTTTCTTTGGCCGAAAGAAAGTGTCGCGTGCGGTGATCCGCACTCGCGGGAATTTGTGCCTCAACTGTGCTTATGACCTCCGAGGCCGAGCTCTAAATGATCATGTTTGCCCTGAATGCGGGAAGATATCACCCCGCCGAGAATGTGTCCGCCTCTGGGCCAAACTCCTCCGTTCCCGGATCTAACCCCAAGGTCCCCTTTTGAGTTCTCAGTTCCCATAAAACCAAAACTCCCCTCAAGTCCCATATCAAAGGTTCCGATAGCCACTCAGTACCTCTGTAAAAGGACAGCTATGAGCGTCATTCTCGCCACATCCCAACTCACCCGCAGGCCTCCCGTCGAGGTCGAAACCAACCCAGGCCTCACCGCCAACGGGATCACCCTCCGCCCACTCGGCTACGCCGACGAATCCGCCTTCATCGAAGCCCTCAACCGCTCCCGCCTCCCGCTCCGCCGTTGGATTCCGCTGGAAAAAACAGGCGAATCCCCAACCGACTACTTCCATCGCCAACTCCAAAAAACAATCCAAGGCGACAAATCAGGAACCGCCTGCCGACGAGCGATCTTCCTGAGCGACAATACCTTTGCAGGCATGGTCAACATCATCAAGATCGAACGAGGCATGGAATGGACCGCCGAAGCCAACTGGTGGATCGACTCGGCTTGTGCCGGCAAGGGTCTCGCCACCCAAGCCCTCCAGCTCCTCCTCGACCACGCAATGGCCGACATGCCCATCGGGCTCGGCCTCCACCAAATCCGAGCCATGATCTGCCTGGACAATCCGGGTTCAGTCCGAGTCGCCGAAAAACTCGGCTTCAAAAACTCAGGCAACACCGACCTCCTCGAAGTCAACAACGCCTTCATCACCCACCACGAGTTCCGCCTCTAACGAGCCGCGACCGTCAGGGAGTGGTCTTCTGCACTCCTAAACCGAACCCAAACAAAAAAACGAAATCACACCGCTTGCGTGAAAAACTTTCGATTTTTCAACCCCACTTTGCCATCAATTCAGCACGCCGTCCTCTGATGGATTCAAAGGCGATAAATAGCTCTTTACTCCTGCGTAGGCAATGAATTGCGCCCATCTTGGGCGTGTGGCTGTGCGCCAAAAAATACAGGGTTTGGTCCATGGTCGGGTGCCCCAAATTTGCCTTTGGAGCATTCACGCATACGGTCTAAGTTCGCATTCAATTCCAAAAAATGGAGCACCCATATGCCAACTGCAAACTTCGATTCCCGCACCCTTTCCATCGACGGCAAACGAATCTGGATCGTCTCAGGTTCCATGCACTTCCAACGCATCCCCCGTGATCTCTGGGAAGACCGCATCCGCACCGCCAAAGCAGCCGGGCTCAACACCATCGAAACCCCCATCTTCTGGAATCTCATCGAATCCCGCCCAGGATCCTTTGACTTCAAAGGCAACAACGACATCAAGCATTTCATGTCCCTGCTCGCCAAGCACAACATGCAAGCCATCATCCGCCCCGGCCCATTCATCGGCGCCGGCTGGGACCTCGGCGGCCTCCCCGCATGGCTCCTCAACATCGCCGATGTCAAACTCCGAGCCCCCAACCAACCATTCCTCGAAGCCGTTGGCAAATACTTCAACGCCCTCGCCAAACAAATCAAAACCATGCAGGCCTCCGTCACCCTCGGTGGCCCGCTCATCATGGTTCAAAACGAATCACAATGGGACTGCGACGATCAACTCGCCGCAACTAAATACCTCGGCGAACTCGCTCGCTACCTCCGCGAAGCAGGATTCACCGTCCCCAAGGTCAACGCCAACAACCTCTGGCAAGGCGTCGAAGGCGAAATCGACGGCTGGACCGGCGAAGGTGACATGTTCGCCATTATGCGTCAGCTCAAAGCCGTTCGCCCAGACCAACCCACCGTCGTCATCGACTATGGCCCGCTCCGCCGTCCGATCTTCGGTCAACCACTCGAAGAAACCGTTGACGGCTACACCCTCCAACGACAACTCGGCGAGATCATGTCCGCCGGCGGGCAGTTCAACCTCGCCAACTTCATGTCCGGCACTTCCTTCGGGTTCTGGGCCGGCCAAGCCAGCGCAAGCGAACCATGCGCCTACGCCCCAACTTACGATGCCGGCGCCCTCGTTGACGAGCATGGCCGCATGACCAAAGCCATGGGGCCTGTCCGCCGCTTGCTCACCTTTGGGTCCTCGTTCTCAAGAGTCCTCGCCCATACCGAAAACGCAACTCCACCAGTCGTCATCGACCCCGTCGTCGACGAAGACGCCATCCAAGGCCACATCGTCAACCAAATGAACGGCTCACAAGGCAACATTATCTTTATCTTCTCGCCACCAAAGGCACGCTCAGGCACCATCAACCTCCTTCTCGGCGACGGCTCATCCCTCCCCGTCCGTCTCGGTACACAACGCGTCCACTGGTGCCTGACCGAAGTCAATCTTTCACCAAAACACACCCTCGATTACACATCACTCTGCGCCCTCTCATCAACCGAAGACACGCTCGTACTTTTCGGACCGGGCGGCGCCACCGGCGAAGTTTCGATCAACTCCTCCCCGCTCGTCGTCGAGGTCCCCAAAGGCCGCAAACCCATCACCATCATGCACGAAGGGATCTGCGTCGTCGTCGTTTCAGAAGATGTCGTCGACGAAACCTACATGCTCGGATCAGAGGTCTTTGCCGGTGTTCACGGGCTCACAGTCGACGGCGTCCCCATGCCCTCGCCAAACGGCAAAACCCACACACACATCACCCCCGATGGTAAATCCAAGACCTCCAACACCAAGCCCGTCGACCGCGATCCACCAGAAAAACTCCCAAAAATCACCATGGGAAACTGGGAATGTGCAGAAACCCAAGAGCACACAGACGGCACAAGCCCCCGCTACGCAGTCATCCCAGGCCCAGCAGACCTCTCAGAACTCGGCACCCCCTACGGCTACGGCTGGTACAAAATTAATCTCAAATCAGCCCCAAACGGCAAAGTTAAATTCGCCGCACCACAATCCAGCGACCGCCTCCAGTTCTTCCTCGATGGTGAACCCGTCGGCATGATCGGTTCAGGACCCGCCGCAGGCGACACCATCACCGTGAATTTGAAAGCCGATTCCAAGAACCTCGTCGCCTTAGCCGACAACACAGGCCGCATCTCAGGCGGTTCGGTCATGAACGAACACAAAGGGCTCTTCGGACACATCATCGAGGACATCGCATTCAAGCCGGGCAAGTCCAAAATCGTCACCGGTGATCCGATCGATGTTCTCGCATACACCACCCCCGTCTTCGGAGTCCGCCAAGGCGAAACAACCCACCACAGCCGAATCCAATGGTCATTCAAGCACCTCAAAAAATCCTCGATCTACTTCGAGATCCCCCCAATCAACGCCAGACTCATCATCATCCTCAACGACGAACCAATCCGTCTCGTCGGAGCGATGCGCAGAACCATGATCGAGCTTGACAATGAAACCATCAAACGCGGCAACAATGTCCTTGAGTTTGCGATCCATCTGGATTCACCAAGCCACGAGCAGGCCGACGAACTCGCCCAGGAAATCCTCGAAACATTGACCAAGCAAATCGCATTTGTCGAGGGTGCTAATGTCATCTCCGAAAAATGCGAATGGTCATTTGCCAAATGGGAAGCCCCGAGCGAGATCGATTTCGATACCGTTTCAAAGACCAAACTCGCCTCGACAGGCAAGCCAAGCTGGTGGAAAACCACATTCAAAGCACCCGCAATGGACCTCGCTTTCTCGCTCGATACCGCCGGGCTCTCCAAAGGCCAGGCCTATATCAACGGCCACGCACTCGGACGCTTCTTCGCCTCGACCGTAGACGGCAAACCAATCGAACCCGTCCTCGAACTCGCGATCCCATCATGCTGGATCAATGAAGACGCAAGCAACGAACTGCTCATCTTCGACGAACACGGCGCCTCACCCGCAAAAGTGAAACTCAATATTGACCGCATGTAAGTTGCATGCAAGTTATATGTCATCAGGGTTCAGGTTCAGGGCGAAGGGACAATCGAATCAAACTCAGCGGTGAGCGTGTCGAGCTCGCTCTGCGCCTTGCGGAGTTCGTTGCCCGCTTTGGTGAGCTTGGCCTTGATCTGTCCATCGCCCCGGCCAGCATTCTCTTGAGCTTCAAGCATCGTGATTGCGTTGGTGAATAACTGGACCTGCATCTTGGCCATTCTCATTGCCCGGGACAACTCAATCCGCTTGGCCTGATCCATCGTGGCCTGGGCGTTGGTGCGGTTTGACCAAGGCTCGATCCGCCCGCGGATCACCGTCCCCACGCCGACATAAATATCCCGCGCCGACCCATGACTCACCACCATCGGCCAACGCCTCGCATTTGACGCCCGGAACGACCCAGGCTTCTCTGGATACCCCGCACTGAGCCAATCCTCAGCACGAATATGGTCGCCAAATCGGTGGCCCTCAGAAATCAAAATCCCACGCCTCGCCCAGCGGATAGCGATCGCCCGATCAGCAATTCCTCGCCCGATCGGAGCAGCCCCGGCCAGCAATCTGTACGAACCCAAAGGCAAATCCATATCAAGCACCTGCTCGCCCCGCTGAATAAGCAGATTGAGCGTCTGGCCCGGCTCATGACTCAATATAACCGCTCGCAATTCTTCAGATGTAGTCAACGCTCTCCCATCGGCTCCAACAATCAAATCCCCAGGCATCAGCATCCCCGCTGCTGGGAAGCGATCAACTTCCTTCACAACCGTACTAATCTCAACGCCCCCGTCCCGCACTGCTCCAAACCCAACCCCAAGCCCAGCTTTGGGTGTCTGTCCGAACAACTCACGAGCCGCAATCCGCAGCCGCGACATCGCCTCAGAACTCAATCCGCCCCGATCCGGGTCGTTCGTCGAACCTTTGGCGATCACCTCAGCAAGCATCGCCAGTTCAAATCCTTCATTGGCATCCCCGATCATCCGCGTCGCCCGCTCGCGGACCTCCCAGGATTCATCATCGAGCAATTTAATAAGTTTAACCAAGCGTTGCTCATCCGAAGTCGCCGGTTGCACGATCTGGCCAATCGCAGTATTGGGTACGATGACAACCGCAGCCAAACCCACCGAAAGAACAAGAACTAAAAGCCGCTTCAACATACGCATATCATACACCAATACGCAAGCGACCCCAAATCAGTTCATCGGCTCTCAAGAGCGCGGACGATTTCAGCGTTATGTTCATCGAGCCACTGGGCTTTTTTCAAGGCCGCACGAACCAATGCCGAAGGCTCGCCCTGGGTCATAGGGCTCCCCGCCAGTGCTTCATCGAGCAGCACCGCAGGCATCAACGCCCCGATCAGTCGAGGGTTTGGCGTAAACTCGGATTGTTCAAGGTACCCGTTCCACACCGCCAGCAGATGTTCCATGCTGGGTTCAGCGGGGATTTCATCGCTTGCTCCAGCCAATCCTGCCGGGCGTTTCATCGAGAGGTACACCAACGCCTGGGCAAGTTCCCGGTCGCGCGATCCGAGCCGGCAGTTGTCAAAATCACAGATCGCAACAATCTCAGGGCCATCAAAGATCATGTTCCCAGGATGCCAGTCCCCGTGGATAATCGCTGCAGGCCGAGCGTTGGCGCGGTGGGCATCGAGCCCATATTCAAGAATCCGCTTTGCGTTCGCCTGAGATTCTTCAGAAAGCCCAAGCCCCGAGGCCCGCTCAGGATTGACCACGACCGATTCAACCGTCGCCTCAAAACTCGTCGTGATCGAATCCATCGCCCGGTGCAACTCGCCCAGCAACATCCCCGATTGCCGTGCATGACCAACGGATTGATCAAACATCGTCCCCTCGATAAACACAAACAACTCGTAAGTCTTGTCCCCAATCTGACACATCGAGTTGTTATCCGCATTGGTCCCAATCAACGGCGGCACGCACACACCCTGAGCCAAACACCCCAGAATCACCTCATGAGCAAACCCGACCAGCGTTGCGTACTCAAGCCCGCGTGCTCTCCTTTTGAGCAGCAGTTTACCGCGTTCACATTCGATCACCGCCTTGGGAGATTCGGCAGACCCCGCAATCATTTCTCGGATACTCTGGATTGATCCGATGGGGTAGTGCTTGAGCGCCGTCATGATTTCGCTGCGCGCAAAGCTCGCCCGGGATGCAGGAGGTGTGGAAGGTGATGGGGTTGCTGGTGTTTGCAAACGCGCTACTCTGCGTTCTGGACCTGTTCTTTGATCCGATCAATCGCGCCCTTGATCTCTACAATCAATCGGCTCATCGTTGCGTCAGGACTCTTTGACGAGATCGTGTTGGCTTCACGCAGGAGTTCCTGAGACAAGAAATCCATAGTTCGGCCGATCGGACGATCGTCGTTGTTCTCTAAGAGTTCGTTGAAGTGCTTGATGTGTTCCCCGAGCCGGACGATTTCTTCTGCAATATCCGTTTTTTCAGCATAAACCGCGATCTCGCGGATGATTTCTGCCTGATCGGCCTGTACATCAAACTCGCTCATCAGCGAATCCATCCGCGCTTTGAGCCGCTTCTCATAGTCAACCGCTACCCGCGGGGCGATCTCCTCGATCGTGGTCAGCCGCTCTGAAATGAACTGTAGGTTCATCGTCAGATCACTCGATAGCCCCAATCCCTCTCGCGTCCGCATCGAAACCATGTGCTCAAGAGCAAGCTCGACCAATGGCGAGAGTGCCTTGCGCGCTGATTGCAAGCGATTCTCTTCATTACCCGGCGGCTGAAGCACCCCCGGCAGGTTGACCAACTGCTCAACACTCACCTGATCAATCTTGCATCCCTTGGCATCAGCAATCTGCTGGGCATACGAGCGCAACGCGCCTTGATTAACCTTGAAGGCCGCCTTCTCGTTCTGCTCAGAACACCCGACCGTGATGACCACCGAACCACGCGAAACCTTCGAACGGATCATCTGTTCGAGTTCGGGTTCAAGTGTTTGGAGTCGTTCGGGAACACGCACCGTTGTTTTCAGATACTTGTTGTTCACACTGCGAACTTCAACACTGTAAAGTGAGCCATCAAACTGGCCCGATGCGTCGCCAAATCCTGTCATGCTTCGGATCAAGTGTGGGCTCCTGGTGCGTGTATTGCAGCGTGTATAGAACGAGTTCGATTACGGGGTGGTTGGAGGAACAGTCTCATCAACCGCTTGGTCAGCTTCCTTGGCCGCTTCTTCTGTAGCATCTACAGCGGCATCTTCAGCAACATCTACAGCATTTTCGCCCTCTTGAGCCGGGGTCGACCCAGCAGCCGCTGGCGATGTGATGATCGGCTGAGGCGGACGCGATTGAGCCGGACGCGTTGCAAAGTTTAGAATAATAGCAAAGACGACAAACATCACAAAAATTGCGATTGTTCCCCCGGTCAGTACATCACCGGTTTTGGTACCAAACGCGGTTTGGCCGGCTCCGCCGCCACCACCACCCCCGCCGCCCCCGCCTCCGCCGAATGCTCCGCCGAGTCCACCACCCTGAGGGCGTTGAATAAGCACGATCAGGATCATCACGATCGAGATCGCCACAAAGCCACCAACAAGCAGGTTGATGACATACGGATTCATCTGTCCAAGAACGAGCTGGGAAGAAGCGAGGCCGAGCATTTGTGAAGTTGTATCTATAGTCATTGGCGTCAAATTCTCCAAGGGAACACCCGTATCGAGTTTTTTGTCCCGCAATCAAAGGGGTGGCAAGTCTAGGCAGCTGCGCCCCTTGAAGCCGCAGTCCCAACACCCATTCACACGCCGATTCATCCCACCAGCGATCCCCGGGCCGCCTCGATAATCCCATAAAAATCATCCGCCTTCAGGCTCGCCCCGCCAATCAGCCCTCCGTCAACATCCGTCATCGCCATCAACTCCCCAGCATTGCTCGGCTTCATGGATCCTCCATAAATAATCCGCATCGCCCCGCCAGCCGCCGGGCTGTACATCCCGCAAATCAACGCTCTGATCGCTGCATGGGCGTTCTGGGCGTCCTCCGGGGTGGCGGTTTTGCCAGTCCCAATGGCCCAAACAGGCTCATACGCCAGCACAACCTTCCCAAGTTGCTCCTCGCTGATCCCAGCGAGCCCCGCCCGGATCTGCCGTTCATTGACAGCATCGGTCTCCCCGGCTTCACGCTCCTCAAGCAGTTCACCAATACACAGCACCGCCGTCAGTCCAGATTCCAAGACCCGCTTGGTCTTGAGGTTCACCAGTTCATCAGATTCCCCGATCACATGCCGCCGCTCAGAGTGCCCTGTAAGCACTGTGTTTACGCCGCAATCATTGAGCATTTCAGCCGAGACTTCCCCCGTAAAGGCTCCGTTCCCGTTGTGCCAGATATCTTGAGCTCCAAGCAGAATCCCACCCTTGATCCGCTCACCGATCCCCATCAGGTACGGAAATGGCGGAAACACCGCAACATCCACGCCTCCGTCCTGCATCAGCCCCCCGATCGCGTCGATGAGAGCAAAGCCTTCCTGGGCGTTGGTGTTCATTTTCCAGTTGCTGCCGACAAACGGGGTGCGTTGAGTGTTCATTGGGATCGCTCTTTCAAGTTCTTATGGGACCCAGATGGTGTAGAATCTGGATATCCTTGTTCACAATTCAATCAGAATAGTGTAGTCTGGATGCACGCACAGAACTTATTCATCGATCATGGAGTCTCATTATGTCTGATCAGCCAACCCATTACGACATCGCCATCATCGGAGGCGGCCCATCGGGCACCACCCTCTCGTCGCTGGTGAAAAAATACAACCCCGACCTCTCGATCCTCATCATCGAAAAGGAAAAATTCCCTCGCGAGCATGTGGGTGAATCCCAACTCCCGGGAGTTTCAGTGGTGCTTCACGAGATGGAGGTTTGGGATAAGGTGGAGGCCGCGAATTTTCCGATCAAACTCGGCGGCTCCTACACCTGGGGCTCAGACAATGGCGCATGGGACTTTGACTTCTACCCAGCCGAAGAGTTCTCCGACGAAGAACGCCCCGCCAAGTATAAAGGGCAACGCACACACACCGCTTTCCAGGTCGAACGCGACCGCTACGACGAGATTCTCCTCCGTCATGCCGAAAGTCACTGGGGCGTTGAGGTCCGCGAAGAAACCATGGTCCGCGAGATCCTCAGAGAGGGCGATCGTGTCATGGGGCTCAAGCTCGATACGGGCGAGGTCATCACCGCAACCCACTATGTCGATGGTTCTGGTCACCCCGCGCTGCTCCGCAAGGCGATGGGTGTCGAATCCAAACCAACCGACGGGCTCAAGAATGTCGCCTTCTGGGATTATTACGACAACGCGACCTGGGCCGTCGAGATCGGTATCGGGGGCACTCGTGTCCAGGTCCGTTCACTCCCCTACGGCTGGATATGGTTCATCCCACTCGGCCCGTCCCGCGCCTCGGTCGGCTTGATCTGCCCAAGCGATTACTACAAAGAATCCGGGCTCACCCCCAAAGAACTCTTCCACAAAGCACTCAAAGAACAACCCGAAATCAGCGAACTGCTCAAGGATGCCAAAAGTTCAACAGATGAAAATGTGCTGACGACCAAGAACTGGTCGCACCTCGCCGACCGCCTCGCCGGGGAAAACTGGTGGATCATCGGCGAAGCCGGCGGGTTCGCAGACCCCATCCTCGCCGCCGGGCTCACCCTCGCCCACGGCTCGGCCCGACACGCAGCCTATTCGATCCTCGAAATCGAACGCGGCGAGCAAGACACCGAATGGATCAAATCCTTCTACGACGAAAAAAATCGACGGAATGTAAACCAGCATATTCGCTTCGCCAAATATTGGTACGCCGCCAATGGATGCTTCACCGATCTCCAAGAACACTGCCAGAAAATTGCCAAAGACGCCGGGCTCAAACTCAATCCCTCCCAAGCATGGAGATGGCTCGCCCAAGGCGGGTTCTCAAATCAGAACATCGAGACTGCCGCATTCGGAGCCTTTGATCTTGGCTCATCGAAAAAACTCGTTGAAATCTTCTCAGGTAAAGAAAGCAAATTTAACATCACCAAGTTCAACCATCTGACGCTCAATCTTAAAAATACCCAGCAGATAACCCAAGGCAAACTCGCCAACGGAAGCATCGAACAGGTCAAGTCCTATCAACGCGGCGAAGCGATCCTCCCCTACACAGGGCTCTGGAAGCAGATTATCGATGTTCTCAAGGTCGAAACTGATTTTCAAACAATCTTCGAGAGTCTCCAAGCCGCCGTGCTTCAAGGGTCGGACAAAGGGGCCCAGAAGACAATCATGTTTCAGTATGTCCAGGTTCTGGAAGCGATGCTCATTGACGGATGGATCATTGGAAAGCACAACAAGAATCGCCCAAAGTTCACTCTCAATACGGGTGGCAGCCGCATGATCCGATCGGCAGCGGAAGGCCAACAAGCGGTCAAAGATTCGAAATCCAGATAGCTCACTCGTTAGAAACGAGAACCTGCAATCATCGCGGGGTCAAACGGGGTCAAACGGGGTCAAACGGGGTCAAACGGGGTCAAACGGATTTGTTATTGCCCGGGACCTGCGTCTGCGCTTCGTGCTGTGATCGGCGAGCGATCTTAATCGCATACACCCCGATGTAGAACGCAACAAGCAGCACCAAAGCATATATAAACCGCGCCTGGAACTTGCTCAAAAGCACGCCCAATACACAGAACACAAGCCCGATCCCGTAGAGCGCAAACACCGCCCCCTTGACTCCCAGCGAACGCTTGAGCATATGGTGCAGATGGTCAGCATCGGGATCAGACATCTTCTTGCCCGCAAGCTTGCGCCGGATAATCGCCAGCATCGTGTCGATGATGGGGATCGAATAGATAATCAATCCCGCAAAAACCAAGCTCGTTTGGCCTGTATCACCCAACGACAAAATCATCAGCGCCGAGCAATACCCCAGCAATAACGACCCGGTATCCCCCAAGAAGATCGCAGCCGGATTAAAATTATGAGGCAAGAACCCCATGCACGCCCCAAGAATCGCAAGCCCAACAATAATCCGAGGCCCATCCATCGGCCCATTGTCAGCAAGCGCCATCCCCGCAGCAATAAACAAGAACCCGACCATCGCAATCGAGGTCACACCGGTCAGCAACCCATCGAGCCCGTCAATAAAATTCGACGCGTTGGTCGCCCCAAGCACAAAGACCGCGATCACCACAGTCCCAGACCAATATATAAAGTCCAGTTCCACCGAAGCCCCAAAGCCAGGAATGGTCATCGGGAGCGGAATCTCATAGATAAGCTCTGGATTATGGAGCAGCCGACCAAGCGTGGGCCTGAGCACCCCTTCAGCAACATTAACACCCACATCACCGATCGCCAGAGCCGCAGCCGCCATCAACTGCCCGCCAAGCTTGACGCGCGCTGAAACACCTTTGATATCGTCGATCAATCCGACAATCACAATGATCGTCATCCCAAGGGCAATCCAAGGCGGCACCTGAGGCGTAAAGACACCGTCCGTAAGATTTTCAGGTCCGATCTCGTGGTATTCGATCATGCCAGGAACTGAGTCGGCAAAGTACGAATACATAATCCCGGCCATGATCCCGACATACACCGCAACACCACCAAGATACGCGATCGGCATCTTGTGCTGCTTGCGAGCTTCATCAGGATGATCCACAATCCCATTGGAAATCGCTAAACGACGAACCAAAGGCGTAATCAAAACCGTCACCAAAAACGCGATCACAAAGACCCCGATGTACCCCTGGAGAATCCCCAATGCAGGCGCTGGGGCCGACGGTGGAGTTTCGACGACCGCCGGGATGACATTGAGCAGAGAAAGAAGCATCACGAGGCCCCTTCCGTCATCTGCGATCCTGATCGTGCAAACTCGGCCATATCGTGGATCGTGTCTTTGAGTCCATAGTCATATTCAAACTCAACAAATGAACGCAGTCGTGTCAGGTCAGGCCTCCGGTGCCGGAGATCTTCAAACCCGGCGGGGTACGCCTCTGAATACTCCACCCGTTGAATGGTTGACGAAGAGTTCAGTTCTTGGATCACAAGTTGAGCCAGTTCAATGATCGAGATGGAGAGATCAGATCCCACATTGATCACCTGTCCATGGGACTCAGGGCATGCAAGGAGTTTGGGAAGCACTCCAACAACATCCCGCACATCACAGAAGCACCGTGATTGCAGCCCATCGCCGAAGACCCGCAACGGCTGCCCGTCAAGTGCCGATTGCACAAACCGCGGGAGCACCATCCCATAGCTGCCAAGCTGCCTTGGCCCGACCGTGTTAAAGAATCGGGCGACCACCACAGGCAACTGATGTTGTTCCCCGTAGGCAAGAGCCAAGTATTCATCAATGGCCTTGGTGTGTGCATACGACCATCGTTTGATCGAGGTCGGTCCATAAATAGAGTCGTCTTCTTCAGAGAAGACGCTGGCTCCGGGCTTGCCGTAGACCTCTGAAGACGAGGCGATGAAAGTGGGGGGGGATCCGTTCTTGCTTGCAAACTCAAGGATCGCGTCGGTCTGCAGAAAGTTGGTTCTGATCGATCCGATGGGATCTTTGAGCACAAGGTCCACCCCGACTGCGGCGGCAAGGTGATAAATCAGATCAAACCGAGCATCATCACCAGAGAGATCATCAAGCCCATCGCTGAGATTGCTCCGGGTAAACCCGACCCGTTCTCCATGGTGGCTCAAATTGTCTTGAGTACCGGTCGAGCAGTTATCGATCACGAGAATTTGATCGCCCATCGACACATGATGATCCACCAGGTGCGAGCCGATAAACCCCGCCCCGCCGGTGATCAGCACTCGCCTGGAGCGAGCCTGTGGTTCTGGGGATAAAGATGCCAATGGTGTGCCTTCCGATCGCAGCGGGTCTAAGCGATGAGTTTACGCCGCTGTATCTTTGGGAGAGACTTTGGATGTCTCCTCTTTGGATCGATAGTTGAATGAGGTGCGGATATTCTTGCGCATGTACCCGCCCGCAGCACTCCGTACCGCGTTGACCAGTACCCCAAGGAACTCGGCACTGCTTTCATTGAACTCACGAGACATCCGGGCGACTTGCCCGCGTTTCTCGCTCATTGCGCGTACTACAAGCATCGAAGCATCCGCCATATTGGACAAGATGACCGCGTCACCAGCGACGATCGCCGGAGCGACATCGATCAGCACGAGGTCATAGTTCTCCTTTGTTTGCTGGAGAAGTTGCTTCATCTTCTGACTACTCAGTTGCTCGGCCATGCGATTCTTTGAACTACCAACCTGCAGCACACTGAGCCCGTCGTTGACTTTAATAACACAAGATTCCAGCGAACTCTCGCCTGCAAGCACATCACTAAGCCCAGGTCCAGCCTTGAGCCCAAGAGCCGTATGGATTCCAGGCCTGCGAATATTGGCATCGATGATGAGCGTCTTGGTGCCATTGGCCACCAAAGACTGAGCCAGATTCGTGATCACACTCGTCGCCCCGGATTGAGGCATCGCCCCAACAACAACCAGCGAATGATGCCCGGCTCGATGAATCGAGGCACTGACATTGGTCCGGAGTTGTCGAATATGCTCAGCAAATACAGAATCGGGTGCATCGGCAAACGCGGTACTGATGGTTTTGGGTGCCGATGGATCCTCACAAGCATCCAAAAGCATTCCGAGCGATCGTGTTCTGGGGATCATTCGAATATCAGATGCACTCTGAATCCGTTGATCGAGCATTTCAAAGAGAACGATCACGCCGACGGTCAGACCAACAACAATAAGCATGCCCGCAGGGACGATGACAAAGAGGACCGGGAAGGTCGGAAGATCAGGAACCGTTGCGGCCACCTTAACCTCGACACGCTGCGCGCTGGTCAAGCCCGCCGCGGCCTGAAGATCAGAGAGTGATTTCTCTTGCTCACCCATCTGCGCAATCCGGGCATCGATCTGGCGATCTATATCAGAAATCTCTTCGCCGATACGAGTAAGCTCTGTCAGCTTCTCTTCGAGAACTTCTTTCTGTGCAAAGAGTTCAGATTCCTGAGCCCGAAGTTGCTGGATCGTAATGATGGTACTCTGCACGCGAGACTCGAATGCCTCACGGAGCAACTCTTCGCGAGCACCCTCAATCTTCCGATTGTGCGCATCAATTTGAGCAATAGTCTGCTTGTACTGGCGGTGGTCAGGCTGAATGCCGGTTGCCTGAAGCGCAACTAGAGATGTTTCAAGCCGCTTGATTTCCTGTTTAAAGGTCAGCATCATGACCGATGTTTCGATCTGGGCACGCAGCGCAGAATCGTACTCGATCCCGGTATCTCTCTGGAGCTGGGCATCATCGTTTGCACGAATTACAGAGAGTGCTTCAAGCGATTGCTGAATCCCGAGCAGTTCCGAGTTAATAAGTGTCAACTGCACCGAGGCTGTGGACTCGTCAGACTGAATCGAATCGATCCGCCCTTCGCGCACCAGCCGTATCTTTTGCCCTGTGAGTTCTGCAATCGAAACATTGGTTGCCCGGATCGAATCCTGAATAGCCTTGCGCCGAGAGACAATGTCTCGTTTGTATTGTGTATCAAGATCGCCGAGGTACGCATCCTTGACCATGGTCACAAGACCCGCAGCATCATTCCTGTCGCGAGTTGTTACCGCAAGGCGGATGAGAAAGGTGTTGGGAAGACTGTACGCCCGGACCATGCTTTCGAAATCTTTGATCGCATTGACGACATCAATGTTTCCTTGTTTCATGTAGTGGCTGCTCCAGCGAGGCGCAAGACTCGTGAGCCGAGGGTCGTTGATGACCTTACTCAGAATGTAGGTGTCCTTGATCGTTGCAACCTGTGTCCCGATAAACCGATCCATCTCGGTTTCATCAACCCGCGCCACACTAATCACTTCAACGGCCTCTTCAGCCGGAGAACATTCGAAGATAATCTCAGAAGTATACAGCGGGGCAAGCCGGGCAAGGGCAAAGTACGAAACGATGCCAACGACAACCCCTACAAACACAGAAGCAATAAGCGTGAACTTGTACTTATGAAGAAGTTTAATAGGGTCAATCGAAACCCCGGCCGCAGCACTCGGTGCTTGGGGAGGGCGATTGGCGGGGCCAGGCTTGGCGGAAGGTGGTGTATTGCTCATGACGGTTCTGTCGTCCTGTGTTTCGGCCAGTGACCGATTCTGGGTATATTTGGGCGTACTCTAATTATCGTCCCAATTCTTTATTCGGCTGAGTCGATCTTGACTTCAATCTCATCTACTTGTTGTTCAAGTCCAATATCACGCGTAGGAATGGCCCGAAGCAAGGATCGAATATCGAGAAGCTTCGATTTTGCCTCCTCAACATTTCCTTTAGCCAAATCAATGTTGATCTGGGCGATGATCAGCGTGATGCGGGCTCGGACCGATAATGTGTACTTCATGCCCTCGTTGAGCATATTCTCCGCCTTGTCATACTGACCAAGTGCGGTATAAATGTTCCCAAGTGTATCATATGGCTCTGACCGATTCGGGTTCGATGCAATCGCTCGCTCGGCAAGCTTCAACGCACGCTCATGCTCGCCCATCTCTGCGGATAGCACATAAGCAAGGTTATTGCTCATCTCCCAGTCATTCGGAAAAAGCTCGGCACCCTGAGACCAAATTTCCGAGGCCTTGACGAACTCATCGGCAGTATACAAAGTCGTGCCGTAGCTCTGGAAAGAAATCAACTGCAACCTAGGCTGATTGCTGACCTGCATCAGACGCTCGTAAGTTGAAATGGCAAAGTCACGCTGTGACCCGACACTAATCAACCGCTGGGCGATAAAGAGATCAATCCAGTTCAGCACTTCCTGGTTCGGGTTCCGTCGCTTGAGCGTCTCCAGATAGTTGATCTGGTCCTGCATCGACTGCCCCTCGAAGTAGCGAGTAATATTCCCAGACCACTGGATGAGCAACTGGTCAGAGTTTGACGAAAGATCAAAGGCCTTGGTTAGCTGCTGGACAGCAAGCTGGTCCCGCCCGCGTGCCTTGAGAACAAGAGCCTGTGCTGCAAGAAGTCCGGGGCTCGAATCGACCTGACCGGCGATTGCCGTCAGGTCGTTGATGACCGCATTGGCAAGTTTCGTGTCTGGATTTCGCGTCCGAACGATCGCATCAATCAACGCCGAACCCGCGCTGGGCGAGCGTTGAGCATCCCAAGCAAGCTTGTAGAAGGTCGTTGCATGATCCCAGTCGTCTCGTGATGAGAAAAGCTGGCCGAGTTGATTGATCAACGATGCGTTCTGGCTCCGGAGTTCGACGATCTCTTGGGCAAAGTCGAACGCCTCGGCGTTGCGACCATCAATCATAAGCTCATTGATAATCCCGAACAATGCCTGGTCCAGCATCGGGTTGAGCCGAACGGCACGCTGCAGATCACGCATCGCGTTGTCACGCTGGTCAACAGCAAAGTACCCCGCAGCCCGGACCCGGAACGCACGCCAATCGTTGGGATTGATCTGGAGGGCCGCATCGACATCAGCCAGCATGTCAGCCATATCCTCTTCAGAACCCGAAAGGAACTCGGCTCGTTTAACAAACACAACCGAATTGTCAGAATAGCTGGCAACCGCTTGGTCAAGTAAATCTCTTGCCTTCTGCAAATTGCCCAAGCCTTCTTCGATCTCAGAACTTTGCAGCAAGGCAATCATTGTGTCTTTCTTCGATGAATCAAGAAGGTTAAACTGGACACGAGCATCTGCGAACTGACGCGTCCGGATCTGCATGTCGACAAGCCGGAGCCGGTAGAGGTCATCCTCATCGATGCCCGCATCAACAACAGTCCGAAAAGCATTCGATGCGTTGGTAAACTGATTGAGCATCATAAACAAATCGCCCAGAAGCTTTGTCCCCTCGAGTGTCTCGGGGTTCTCTCGGCTCACAGCATCCATAGCCGCCTGGATCGCAAGATTATGATGCCCGCGTTCAAGCATAAACCGAGCCAAGCCAATGTAAGGCCTGGTAGATCCATCGTCTTGATGGGCTTCAATGTAATCAAGATAGATCTGCCGGGCGGCCAACAGCCCGTCCTTGTCTCCGACACGCCCTTGATTGGCGTACCATTTTGCTTCGAGCTCAGCATATTGAAACTTGTCCTCAGAAGCACGCAGGTCGTCGATCAAAACCCGAGACTCATCCCAGCGGTCCGTCGAGACATACAGGTTGGCCAGAGCAAACTTGTTTTCGATGTTGTTGGGGTCGAGTTCTAGGAAATTTTCTCGCTGCCGGATCGCGTACTCCTGCCCTTCAACGCCGCCGTAGCCGCCCTCTAAAGAGAGCCACATCGACACAAACTGAGGGTCTTCGTTGGCGTATCGCTGGAACCGGCGTGCAATATCAAGCGCGTCTGTATACCGACGCATCCGAATCAGGGCATTTATATAAGTGAGAATGCTCGATCGGTCATCGGGCCGGATACTCAATGCTTGCTCAAAGGATTCAACCGAGGCCTCGATTTGCCCCAGCATCATCTGCTCAATAGCGAGCATCTTGTACAATGACGAATCGGCAGCACCACCAGAAATCGCCTGCTGATAAAGCTGAATGGCTTGCTCATGGCTTTCTTCATAAGAAGCCAGCCGGGCCTGGTAGCTCAATCCATTGACGCGATCAGAGTTATGTGTCTGGGCGTTCTTCGCTATATCCTTGGCTTTGTCGACTTGATCCAAGGCCAGTGCGCGAACAAAGGACATATCAATGACCCGATAGTCGTTGGGGGCAAGTTCTACAAGTTGCCTGAGCGTGTCGTCAAGAATCTCAACTTTACCTCGTGCTGAAGAAATACTGGCGATCGAAATGAGCTGTTCCAACGGGTCCGTCTTTGAGTTTTTGAGTATTGAAATGAGAATCTCAAACTCGTCATCACTCTGGACTGCTTCAAAGAGATCGGCAAGTCCTTGGTCGTCTGGGTTGGCTTCAACAGCAAGTTTCAGCAGGCTTCTTGCCCCAATAATATCTCCCTGATCGAGCAGAACAGTCGCCAACTCTCGGGTGATTCTCGGAGCATAGTTCACCGATTCAATGCCCTCAGTAAGGACCGAAATCGAAGCCGACAAATCGCCGGGATTCTCATTGTTGCCCCGGCGAAGACTCCGGGAGGTGAGAATGAGTTCAAGCACGGGGTCATTAAGCAATGATGGATCTTCAATCGCGTTTAGATTGATAATCCCATTGCGGGCTATGCGGTTGTCAGGATCGTAAATCAAAACCTGCTCGTACAGTGTTTTGGCCTTTCGGAAGTCTTGGAGCTTTGTTTCGATATTGGCAAGCATAAGCAAGGCGCGAAGATCATACTGTTGATGCTTAAGCAGATTTATCAAAGCCGTGCGAGCGGTACCGTTCTGGTTCAGCTCAGTTGCTGCCAAGGCCTCAAACCAAAGTCCGCGTGCCTTCGACCTTGGGTTGTCGTTCAGATCAACAAACTGCTTAAACAAGCGCAAAGCGTCTTCTGTTTCGCCGTGGGCATATGCAATCTGTCCATCGATGAGCATCAGGGGTGTATTGTCTTCGGTGACCCGCTCGGCATAACGATCACGAGCTTGAATCGCTTGGGCAAGAATCTCGGCAACCTCATCTTCACTGGCATCTTTGCTTAGGCTCAGCCGTTGATATTCTTCGAGCTTCATCGATGCCTTGGTAATCAACGCTTCGCGCTGGGCACCAAAGATATGGACACCTTGAGTAGAAAGAGGTGGGATGGGGAGGTTGGTGATCTGTTCATAAACTTGGGCAGCTTTGGCTGTTTCTCCAGTGGTGATGTAAATCGACGCCGTCGCGAGCAATAGGTCCGATGATGAAGGGTTCGCTTCGATCAGTTTCTCGAAGATCGTGATAGTCCGGTCAAATCTGCGAAGTGGATCAGTCAAATATTCAACCAAACGAAAATTGTTTGCCGCCGCAAGAGACAACTCGGCTACAGGCATGTCCATCAATGCAGTATGGATAGCCTCAAGCCGTGGCGAGAACCCAAGTAGCACCTCCTGCACAGCCTTTGTTCGAGCAGATTCGTTGATCGGATGAGCTTCATAGGTAGCCGATCGAGCCAGTTCCATCTCGATCATCAATGTTGTCACCAGCGTCATCGGCGAGTTGGGATGCTCTTGATAGTGCTTCTTGCCCATGGCGACCGCTTCGGTGCGTGCCGCAACAACGCCGGATTTGTCATCATTCTTAACTGTCTGGGTTTGTTCATAGACCGTCCATCGCATCAACGCACTTCTGGCACGATCATCGTTTGGGTTGGCCAAGAGCGCGGCGGTTAGATCATCACGGACCAACTCGTACTCATCTTCTTCAATAACACCATTGGAAGCAGAAATCCGTTCCCATGCAAGCCCGCGATACCGGCGGAGCGTAGGCCAATCCTCATCAACGCCGGGGATGCCGTCAAAAAATCCGAGTGCCTCGGTTGTTCGCCGGATGAGTTGGTCCGCTTGGTTGCGGTTATATCTCCGTGCCAGTGCGTCGTAGGTAATCCCAAGTTCTCTGTGATACGCTTCAAGATTATTCCGCTGAACAATCGAGGCCTGACGAATAGCCCCGAGGTAATCGATCCGGAATGCGTCGTAGTACGCGGTCTCGGTTTCAGGAGTCCACTGTTCCAAGGAACTGATCCACTTATTGATATTCTCGGCAACGGTGGGATCCTTATTGACCGCCTTTGAGTAAAGCTTGCGGGCAAGATCAGTGTCCCCCTCCACCATCGCTTTATCGCCTAAGGCCACAAGGTCATCGGCAGTCTTGTACACCGCAGAATACGCCGCAAAGAGCATCCCCAGCATCGCCACGACAGCCACAATCAAGATGATGACAAACTTAGTATTCACACGCGATGCCATGGGCTATATCCTCTTCACTATTTTCCGCACACTGCGGCCATTTCATGTCCAACGGGCTGTTCCCGCCAAGTTCTTACAATTCATCTTCGCACTCACGGAACACCCGTGGGCGACAGAGTAGTCACTCCACCGGAGGTGGATAAACCCCCTGCTGCACATCGACCCAGTCCGGGGTGCAGCGCATCATTTCGCCAAGTAAATCACTTATAAGCTGTCCCGAATATTCGACAAACTCCTCCATCGAATCAGCGGTCACACAGTTCAACTGAATCTTCAGGTAATACGCATAATCATCCGTCAAGTTAAACGCCAAGGTGCGAACCTCGTTGGCGTTGGCCTTGGTGCCCCCATTGGCAATAAAGAAATACCCCGCATAAATCTTACGGTCATCCCCGATAGTAAACTCAGAGCACCGCATCAGCAAATCATTCTCAGGCGTCACATCACGCGGCAGCCGGATACGCTGCCCAGGGGCATCAGTCCATTTCCGATTATTGCTCAGTCGCACGGAATACAACTTGCCAGAGAGCCCCGCCAGTTCTGCGGGCACCGAACTGTCGTGACGCCATGAACTCGTATCAAGATCAAGCTTTATATTCCGTGAAGATTCGCTCTGTTGCAATCCCCCGCCCACAAAACACCGTTCAGGCACATGAGGCACCGTATCAATCATCCCCGTGTAATACGCGGCATGGAGTTCAACGACAACAGGGTTCTTGGTGTTCTGCGAATCTTTCCGAATGTAATCACGCGAAACATAGTTCTGGGTGCCCAATGTCTCGATGACCTCGCTCGACGAGATCCGATCAGAACCCAGCCGAATCCAGTTCTTGGTTTCTGTTGGGATTGCAGAAACTTGCCGGTTATTCTCCGGGTAGATCGGAATCTTCTGCATATGCAGATCCGCGAACTTGATATACGCGCTGATCCCAACGGTCGCCCCGATCATCACGATCGCAGCGAGTGCCGGCGCCAAGATGCTCCCGTTTCTTTGCGTATTTCCTTGACCGTTTTTTCGATTCATGCCGGCTGCTCCTGACCGCTACCAATAATCCGGTTAAGCATCCAAACTACACCCATAAACAACCCGAGCGAAGGGACAAGCAATAAAGTCCCAATGATCGTGTGGGCATCGCCCGAGGCAAGATCAGGATCAACCAATGTGAGCAATCCCAGCACAGTCACACGAACCATATTCATCAAAATCGCAACAGGACCAGCCAAAAGAATCAATGCGATTCGCTGCCACCACTGCGTGCAACCAAGCAACGCAACCGCCCCGGCCAACGCATAAAAAGCCACCACCATACGCATCCCCGAACACGCCTCGGCAACATTAAGTGGATGCAGTTCCCCAGAACTCGTCAATATATCAAGCCGATTACCCACCAGATCAACAGAGAACCAACCAAACGGCTCACCAATCACACTCAGCATCAGCCAAGAGCCTTGCGAGGCAAGCATCTGGAGTTTGAAAGTCACCTGAAGCATAATCGCTTCGGAAATTGTGATCATCAAGAGTAAATATAAAATCGGCAAGAAAGCATACCGCAACATCGCCGGTCCGGTAATCATCAACACCATCGAGCCCAAACTCAACACCATCGAAAAACCCTGAAGCATCGGATTGCTAATAAAGAACAAATTATACGAATACGCAAATATCCCAACCAAGAACGGCACGATCGCAGGCCAAAACACCCGCACCTCCGTCTGCGCAATCTTCTCACGACTCAGCCACAACAGATACCCAGATATAAACGGAATCACCAACGCATGACCCCAGTCCTCTTTGTTCTCCCAACTCATCTTTAGCTGGAACAAAAACCACTGGTGAAAGAGCCAAACAAACAACACGCCCAGCACACCAGTAATCACCAGCCCTCGCCGGGTGAACATACCAAGTATCAACCCTTCGTCATCGCTGGACGACTGAGCTGGAATCGGGTTGGGGGATGTACTCTGGGTAGTCATAATCGGGTAATAACTGATCGGCCAACAAAGCCGGATTCTTTGGTCTGCTTCCTAAGGACAAGATGATTGGCGCACAATCTCGCGCGTTCGAGGCGCACGCAAGAATAGCTGCACCAAATCCGATACTCCGCCTACTCACCGTCTACGAAGAGCAAGGCCCAAAGGTTCAAAGAACGCGACAAATCAGTTCGTTCTACTAAACGGCGGAGGACCAAACACATCATTACCAAAGTTGCGGTCAAGCAAGAACCCAAACCCGTAACTCGTCCGGAATCCGCCTCGAAGCACCGCCAGAGGCGTCGCCCAGAAATTCGTGCCCACATTGATCCGGTCATCAGGCTTGATGTACACATCAGGCTGCGTCCCCTCCTGAATCGCCCGGAGATTCAGCATAATCGTCGCCTGCTCATTTACGCCCACAATTCGGGTCAAATCGACCCGTTCAGGGATTGCAAGGCCATTGAGCCCGCCCGCACTGGTAATTGCCCGTGTCAGGGTCAAACGCCCGGCCACAGGCAAGTTGTACACGCCAGGCCCGTTGACCTGACCATCAATATACACATTGCCAATCGGTGACGGAGGCACACTCACAATGTCACCAGGCCGAATCACAATATTGTATCGAGCGTCCCCAGCAAGCAAAGGCTTCACCGGGATACGGATCTTCCGCTGCGTAAAGAGTTGCCCACGAGAATCCGTTGGTGTCATCCTGCCGTCGGCAGCCGGGATCATCCGTCTGGCCGCGACCGGGATCGACTCACGAACCCAACGCCCATCGACAAACCGCCACCGAGGCGTCAGCATGGCAGAACTGGATTGGGTGATGTTTTGGCCCTCAAAACCAGCGGAATCAGCGGATTGACCGTTATGCTGGATCGGCTCAATCAGATCAATCAGCGGGTCATGACCACCGGGTGCCGAAGGAGCAATCAAACCATTGCCAGAGCCTGAGATCATCCCAGGGCTCGAAAGATCATCAATCACATCAAGCAGGTCTTCACCATCAGGCTCATCGAACAGATCAACCGAGGGAACACTCGGCAACGATTCCTGCTGAATCGTGCTGAGTGAGTCATCTAAAGGGACCTGTCGAATCACATAAATATTCTCGACAAACTGAGGAATCCCGCCAGCACTCACAAGTCCTTGGAGAATCCTAAAGTCTGAACTAGGAACAAGATACGGCCCAGGATTCGACACATTGCCCATCAAAAAGAATGTCTGCTCACTTCGTTGCTCAACAACCACCGAAACAAGGGGGTCGGCCACCAGGGTAATCATCGTTTCGGCGATTCGTTCGCTGACTTCTTTTTCGGTTAATCCGGATATAAAGATCCGTCCAAGTTGGGGGACTTCGAGGTATCCATTGGGATCAATCTGTCGAATCAAGATTTCAACCTGATTTGTCGCGATCAGGTCCCAGATACTCAGCGTGAGTACATCGCCTGCAGACACTCGATATACCGTTGATTGTGGGATCAAATCTTCATTGGTAATCTCAGAAATTTCAACCCATTCATCGGCCGGAGCCTCGATGGCGGCCAGATGCTCAAGAATCGGAACGCGCGTCGGGGTGTGCTCCCAGCGTCCGGTAATACTCGGGTTCATGAATGAATCATTGACGATACATCCACCCAGAGGTACCAACAGGGAAGCCAATCCGGCCATCATCCCAAACTTGAATATCGAGCAAAGCTGGCTCTGGGTTCTCAATACACCGGGTTTCAAAGTCTTCTGGGACACGGGCTTGCTCCTGCATTCATTCAAACCATAATCGACATATTCAAACACGATCAAACATGATCAACAAGACCCAAGCGGTCAATTCAGATCATGGCACAAATTACATCGAGAACATGGCGTAAACGCCTCGAATGCAACAGTGTAGCACCCGCCAAGCAAATCGCTTGGTTCTCTGATTCGCTCCATCGACCACCAACGCCCCTCAAGTTGATTTCAACACCGAAAAACGCATAATTTTCGGGCGTTAAGACAAGATTGCGCCATACTTCGGTGTCAAACCAAGCCTCTTGAAGATTGGCAATGATCTCAGAAACGAATCACTCCGATATATACGACGCAAAGATTCCCCTCGTTCTTACAAATCAGCTCTCTCGGACATAAACTCTCCCGTGCCAAACAATCCTTCAAACCCGTCGCCGCCTTCTCAGAGTGATTCTCCAAAAATACCAGAATCCAGCCAATCCCGCACCCTGAGCCGCCACCCAAGACCCCTCGGAGGCGACCCCATCGCCACCCTCAAACCCGCCTTCTCCCTGGGCTCCATGATCCTCAACAACCAAAACGACGCGATCCACCACCTCAGCATCAAAAAGAAACCAAGCTGGCTCAAAGCCAAACTCCCAGGCGGCAAAAACTTCCAAGCCACCAAATCAAACATCGACGCCCACAACCTCCACACCGTCTGCCAAGAAGCCGCCTGCCCAAACATGGGCGAGTGCTGGGCCAAGGGCGTCGCCACCATCATGATCCTCGGCGACACCTGCACCCGCGCCTGCGGCTTCTGCAATGTCAAAACCGGAAAACCCGCCGCCGTCGACAAAGACGAACCAAGACGAGTCGCCGAATCACTCAGCGGCGCAGGCCTCAAACACATCGTCATCACCTCCGTCGACCGCGACGACCTCCCCGACGGCGGCGCCGGCATCTGGGCAGAAACCATCCTCCGCACAAGAGAGGCATGCCCAGACATGTCCATCGAAGTCCTCATAGGCGACTTCAAAGGCGACCAGGCCGCCCTCCAAATGGTCATCGACGCCAAACCAGAAATCATCGCACATAACTTAGAAACCGTCAAACGCTGCCACCCCGCCGTCCGCCCAAGCGCAAAGTACGAACGAACCATGGAACTCCTCGCCCGTGTCAAAGCCCAAGGCACCGTCACTAAAACCGGAATCATGGTCGGCATCGGCGAACGCAAACAAGAAGTCTTCGAAATGTTCAACGACCTCGTCTCCATGACTTCTCACAACGGCGACGCCTGCGACATCATCACCATCGGGCAATACCTCCAGCCAACCCGCAACCACCTCCCCATCGACCGCTGGGTCCATCCCGATGAGTTCGACGAGTACATCAAGGTCGGCCAAAGCGCCGGCATCAAACTCGTCGTCTCAGGCCCCCTCGTCCGCTCAAGCTACCTCGCCGACGAACAAGTCGAACGCTTCCACAACCGCGACTAGTCACATCAAATCCGTTCAAATCGCAGCGTCATCGAACTCTTGAGCGTCTCCCCAGGCTCAAGAATCCGAACCCCAGTATCCGCGCGATCGGTCATCCGATTAAACCCATCATTGACCATCGACACCGGCTCAACACACACCCAAGGCAGTGGGGCGGTGTCGTCCCCTGGCGTGTACATCACCAAATGCCCAAACACATCACAACACTCCATCACACACCGAACCCCGCTCTTGTCCCATTCCAAGACCGCCCTCCCATCAAATCCTCCGAACACATCATCAAGCCCCGGATCCCCGATCGCCCCGCCCGCTCGCAATCCCTTGCACACCTCATCATCAACCATCGGCCCAACCGGAATCTGATCCTCGCACGGATACCGCCCCCCGACACCCGCCTTGACCCGCAACTCATCGCCCTGGTCCCACAACGACCGTAAAAAATACGGGTGATGTCCAACCCCCCCAGGCATCGGGCTGTCCCCAAGATTCGTCAGCTCCAGATCAATCTCAACACACCCATCCCCGATCTCAATCCGGAAAACCGCACCGAACGCAAACGGGAAGTTCACCCTCTCGACCAGCCGAGAATCAAACACACACCGAGCCGTATACGGCGACCGATCCCCGATCATCCACCCATGATCCCGCCCGACCCCATGAATCGCCGAACCATCAGGGTGATTGGGCCTGAGCCGATGCGTCTGGTTATCGAACCCGAACTTTGCGCCCTTGATGCGGTTCGTCCAAGGCACCATCAAGAAACTCCCCACTCCATCAGCCCCAGACCGCAGCACCGGTTGCCATTGGCCATCAGGATTGGGCAACTCCAGCGCATCAATCCGGCATCCATTGGATGGATCAATCACCACGCGGATCGTGTCATTGGTAAGTTCAATCGGAGCCATCCCCAACTCTAGCCCGAAACCTCCATCGGGCATGATCGGACCCGCAACCCAAGTCCGATTACCAATCCCTCTCGCCCAATCGGAACAGCCGCTCCATCCTGCTGTACCAATCCAGAGATATTTGCGCATTGTTCGACAACATATAGAACATTCAAAGCAGCCGCCCGATGCACACTATTGAGACATCGACCCCGCCACAAATCGGGGCACGATCAGGACAGGGCGACCGAGGGACAGGGAGGATTTGTATCATGACGGAAAACGACAACCAATCAGTTCACAAAACCGGGCGACTCTCCCCCCGCACCAATAAAGCCAAGGGCTCTGACCCCCACGCCTCAGAGATCAAACCCCAGAAGGGGTCCGACGAGGTCCTCGGGGCGATCGAAGGCGTCGAGAAACAACTCAACGCCCTCCGCGATGCCCATGACGAACAACGCAGACTCTCCGACGAACTCGCCGACCGCCGCGCCCAGATCGAAGACACCGCCGAGCAGATCGAAGCCCGAGAATCCGAACTCACAGGCAGAGAGGTCGAGCTTGCCGAGATGCGTGAGGAACTCGAAAGCCGCGAGACCGAGATCGCCCAGCGGGCATCGGGTTTAGAGCAGCGTGAGTCCAAGGTCGCCCAGCACGCCGAGTCCATCGAAGAACTCGAGGTCGTCGTCGAAAACAAGTCCAAGCAGATCGATCAACGCGTCGAAGAACTCGACAAGCAGCTCCAAGGCATCTCCATCCGCAAAGAAGAACTCGGCAAGCTCGAGAAGCAAGCCAAGGAACGCATCGAGCTCGACAACAAGCTCGAAGCCGACATCGCCGCGCTCACCGAAGACCTCGATCACACCAAAGCCTCTCTCGGTGGCCGCGAGATCGAGCTCAAAGAACGCGCCAAAGTCGTCGAAGACCTCGCCGTCCAAGCCGGTCTTCTTGAAAAGAAAATGGCTCAACTCTCGGACAAATCCAGGGCCGACGAGGACGAATCACTCAAAATGGTCGACGAGATGCAGAATCAGCTCGACGATGCTCAACAAAAAATCCACGAGCATGACGACGCAATGCTCCGAGCCTTCCAACGCATCGACGAGCTCGAGCAGATCGCCACCACCCGCGCCGATGACCTGCTTGCCGCCAAAAACACGATCACCAAGCTCAACTCGGTCGAGCAAGCATACGCTGAGTCTGCCAAGCAGATCGTCGATCTTCAATCAAAGCTCGAAGGCTTCCAATCCAAGTTCCAAGCCGCCCAGACCCAGCTCAAATCCGCCCCTTCCGACGATCAGTTAAAGGGCATCCAATCCAAGCTCGACCAGTCCGCCGGGCAGCTCACAAAGGCCCGCGAGCACGCAACCGATCTCCAGAAACAACTCGACGCCCTCGGCTCAAGCGCAACCGACGAACTCGAAACCTCCAAATCCCAAATCGCCAAACTCACCGCCGATCTGGCCCAAGCCAAGTCCGGGCTCAAGGACGCCATCGAGAGCCGCAAGCAGACCCAAGCCGATCTGCAATCCAAACTCGACGCCGCCATTAAGGCTGGAAAGCAGCACCAAAGCTCCTCAGGCTCCCACCAGTCGGCGATCAAAGAACTCGAATCCAAACTCGCCCAACGCAACGAGCAGGTCTCGGCCATCCGTTCCAAGTACGATGGCATCTCCGAACAACTCCTCACAGAACAAAAAAACACCGAGGAACTCGAAGCCCAAATCGAACGCCTCGGCGAACTCCTCGATGTCTCCAACGACCGCGAGAACGAGCTCGCCCAAGAAATCGTCGAGCTCAACGAGCTTCTTGAAAGTGCCGAGTCCCAAGAAGTCGTCAAGTCTGACGAATGGACATCGGCACGCAAAGAACGCCTCAGCCGCGTCAAGTCCATCCTCCGCATCCAGTCCGACAAGATCCGCCGAGCCACCGGAGCCCTCCGCGACCGCTACGACCAGTGCGAAAAAGTCCTCCTCAAACGCTCCGAACTCGTCGACGCATACCAAGCCATCTCAGAAGCCCAGGCAAAGCTCGCCAAACGCGAAGCACGCTCAGGAACACTCCTAGGACTCTCAGGGCTCGGACTGCTTCTCATGATGATCGCCGGTGGAAGCTGGTTCGTCGCAGGCCAAGTCGTCCCCGGTGCCTACGCCTCTCGGATCACCCTCACCGCACGCGCCGGCGAACGCGTGATGACCACCGATGACATCGCCTCATGGCAAGGCTATATCGAAGGGCTCGTCACCGATCCACAGTTCATCGAAAAAGCCGCTCTCGGCATGAAACGCAGAGGCATCGACGAACTCGCCATCGCGGGGAACCTCGGAGCACACATGAGTGAATCGCTCGATGTCGTCAGCGCAGAACCAGGGAAGATCGAGCTTGAATACCGCGGCGACGGCCCCGCCCGCACACAGCGTATCCTCGATACCTACGCCCTGACCCTTACATCACAAGCCAACGCCGCGCGTGCACGCCGGATCGATGGCGCCCTCACCTCGATAATCGAGTCCGCCTCAGTCGGCGAATCCCCCCTCGACACCGCCCGCATCGAAACCGCAGGCATGATCTTCGGTGGCTCCTCATTGGCAACCTTCATCTTCGGAGGGCTCTTCTGGAGACGGATGGTCAAGCTCAAAGCAAACTTCGAACGCGACTCCCGTGTTGAACCACTCTTTGACGACAACTCATGGGAAGTCGAAGGCAAAGACGCCTGACCAACACTGATCTGAAATCCTTAAACACAAACCGCCGCATCAAGATTCTTGATGCGGCGGCTGTGTATTCGATTCATTATCCGAGTGCCAGAGAGAGGCCATACCCCCGAATCGATTCAGTCTTTACAGATTTGAATCAACACTCGAAACCACAGGCTCGGCGTTCTCGATCGCGTCGTTGATCCCCTGATAGATCGCCAATCGACGATCGCTCTTGAGATTTACTTTAACCTCAAAGTCCTCGAGTTCGCCCTCCGAAGAGAAGGTCGCGACCTCGCGGACAATGTTGCCCTCGCCATCAAGCACGACCAAGCGGAACGGGTTCTCTTTGCTCGCCTTCATGTTCTTGACAAACAGCCGGGCAGAGTCCCAGTCAGGGTTATGCCAGACTGAGGCCACAGATTTCGATGATCCGTTTAAGGACACCATCGAGACCCGTTCGGTTGAAGGATCAAACAGCGTCGATTCGAGGAACTCAGCACCAATGTTGTCATACAACTGCCCGATCAATGCATCAGGCGATTGGTTGTACACCTGGTTATTGCTGGTCCACACGACACTCAACGCAATCGTCGCCGCCGCAAACCCAATCGTCGAAGCACGCCACAAACGGTGCACCTTCGGGGTCGTGGAAATCTTCGGCTGTGCCCGGCGAGCAGACTCAGGATCAATCCGACCAACAATCGCTGGAGCAACTCCCGATGCGATCCGGAGATCGTTCTCTTGCTCACGCATCGCCGCGCGGACCGCAGAGATCACGAGCTCACGCAACGCCGGATCAGGTTTGTTATTGGGCATCAGATCACCAAAGTCGCCCATCCGCTGTGCTTCTTCACGCACCAACAGCTGAACCGATTCCGACGCCGCCTCAAACGCAGCCTCATACTCACGGATCTCAGAGTCTTCCAGAAGACCCAATGTGTGGAGCATCGTATTTTCAATAAGTTGTTGAGTGTTCATGAGGGTACTTCTTTTTCTGTGCGCTCTCGGAGCCGAACGAGTGCCCGGCTGAGTGCTGATTTAATCGTCCCAAGTGGGGTATCGAGTTCTTCACTAATCTGCCTGAGCGTCTGACCACCCAGGTACGCACGCATAACAACCGTGCGTTGGAGTTCTGGTAAGGTGTTGACACGGATCATCAACGCCCGAAAATTCTCATCTCTTTCCATCCGGGCAGAGATATCTTTGATCGCAGGGGTGTTCCGCCCGTTCCCTCTGGCTCCCGTGCTCCCCTCGTCAAACAGCGAGGTCTTGATCCGTGCCCGCTTCCGACGCAACTTATCCACAAGATGACGCCGGGTCAGCAGCATCACCCAAGTGACCAGCGCCGCCTTGCGAGGATCAAACCGGTCTGCGGTCTTCCACAGCCGAACAAAGATCTCCTGAACCGCATCGTCCGCCTCGTCCCGCGTAGGGAGCGATTGGATCGCCATACGGAACACCAGCGACCCGAAACGGTCGTAGAGTTCGCCGACACCGGCCTCCTGGTTGGCTGCTACACGCTGCATCAACTCAAAATCAATCCTGCCTTGACCCGTAAAATCGCTCGCCTTCATAGCAGGCGTAGGAGCCGCACCACCTTTGGATGGTCGATTCTGTCCGGGTTGTTCCGATTCTCTATTCATATTTCCCGGGTTCCACGAGTGTGCCCGGCACCTGCGTAACGACCGCAGAGCACCTCCCTATACGCTATCACCACACATCGGATGCTTGCAAGTCCTTAAACGAAGTAAATTTCTGCTTATCGCACCCGAAATGTAAGGCAAATGTTCGTATAGAATACAATTCTGATTGAAATATCAGGACTTTGGGCTTGCATCAATTTCACGAACACACTATATTGGAAATGCGTTATGATAGTGGAGGCCGATCGAATTCGGTACATCTGGAATCGGCGACTGCATCCCGCAGGCGTGCAATGCCGATACCCAGATATAGGAAAGTGGTCTATCTCGTGAAAATGACATCCCTTCAACCCAGTACAAACCACGACGGGCAGACTCGCCCAAGTGGTTTTACACTCATTGATGTCTTGGTCTCCATTGCCGTCATCGCGATCCTCATCGGCATCATGCTCCCCAGCATTAGCAAGGTCCGCGAGTCGGCTCGAAAGGTCATCTGCTCCTCCGACATGCGACAGATCGGTCTGGGCATGAATCTCTACGCCGAAGACAACAAATCCATACTCCCCTCAAGCGTCTTCCTCGATGATGACGGCGGACGCTTTGCCCAACCTCTCTTCCCCCAACTCATGGACACCATCCGCACCAATGAAGATCAATACGCCGATCGTCAATGGGGTCAATGGGACGGGCTCGGCCTGCTCTTCTACAAGGGCTACATCTCCGCTCCAGGGGTCTACTACTGCCCAAGCCACACCGGCTCCCACACACTCGACAAATACGAGGACCAGTGGAATCTAAACGAATCCACCGAAATCATCGCCAACTACCAATACAGAGGGATCGGCCCCAACGGCCAGCGTCACCTCTACGCAATGAACTCACTCGACGCATTGGTCACCGATTCACTCCGCTCAATCGAAGACCTCAACCATCAGAACGGCCTCAATGTTCTTGCCGCAGGCCTCTCCGTCAACTGGTTCGATGACATCAACAGCCAGGTCATGGAATCACTCTTGTCACGCACCACCGACTCTGAAGCAGATGACACCGTCCAGACATGGCAAATCTTCGATGGCGGCTCAAACACGATCGACTAACCCATCAGTCCATCTGAACGGGCATCTTCCGTTTAGGCTCAGGAAGGCAAATTTCCCCCAAGAAAAATTCACCCTCGAATTGATCTTGGATTGCCTCAGAGGGGCGACCCTCGCCTTTGTTTCCCGGGTGCTCGAGCCGGCCAAGCCCTACATCGAGAA
>JAESRA010000190.1 GCA_016764895.1 Phycisphaerales bacterium
CCCACATCCCCCACATCGCCACCAGCACGAGCCCGCGCCTGCTCAATCGTATGGGTCGTCAAAACCCCAAACGCCACAGGCACCCCGGTCTTGATCGAAATCTCAACCAGCCCATTGGCCACCGCACCCGAAATATGCACATCGTGATCCGTCTCCCCCTTAATCACACACCCAAGGCACACCACCGATTCATACATCCCCGAACCCGCCGCCGCACTCGCAATCGAAACCAACTCATACGCCCCAGGCGCCTCCAAAATCGCCAGCGATTCGTCCAAACCACCCGCCTCTAAATACGCCCCAACCGCCCCATCAAGCATCACCGAAGTGATCGAATCGTTGTAACGCGACACCACAACAGCACAAGGTCCCGGTCGGCTGGCTGGATTGGATGAATCAGAGGTCATAGGAGAGGATGGTAGACCCCCAAACCCCCAACCCCCAAGCGATGTTGGAATTGCATACCATCACCGTATGCTCTACTGGGTCCGCAAAGCCGCGCCAATGCTCAAGCTCACCCGGGTCACCACCGGGTTCGGGGCTGTGGGCAACCTTTGGTTCGTGATCCTCTGGTCCAGAACCACCCCAGGCGAACATCTCCCCACTTTCCTCAGCGAAGAACCCCTCTGGGTAGCCCTGACGGGCGGGCTACTGGTGGGCCTTGGGCTCTATTCATTTGGAGCCGCGCTCAACGATCTGCTCGACATCCACAAAGACCGGGCACTGGGCACCCCCGGGCACCCAATCGTCGATGGAACCGCCTCGCTGGAACTGGCCATCTGCGCCGTCGCCGGCGCATTGATGCTGGCGATCCTCGGAGCTACATTCTTCGGCATCGGAGCGATCCTCCTCACGCTCGTCCTGGCCGTGGCGATCCTGGTCTTCAACGCCCTTGGAAAATATGTCCCAGGCGTAGGAATGGTCCTGCTCAGTCTAATCTACGCAGGCCACATGCTCATCCCCAATATCTGGATGCGGTTCATGCTCCCCGTCTGGCTCGTGATGACCCACGCGATGGTCGTCCTTGCCCTGGCACAATATCTGGGCCGAAGGTCCCCACCCATCTCGCGCAGGGCAGCCATCTTCGCCGGGGTCGGATGGGGAGCCGGATCACTCATGCTCCTGGCACTGGCATGGGATCGAAAGGGCACAGACGGGCTCTGGCCAGACCCCGTTCCGATGACCGCCCTCATCTATCCAGCAATCTGCGTAATCATCTTCGGCCTATTCATCTACAGAAGAACCAAACGCCACGGCACAGGACCACAACTCGGAGAACGAATCACCCGCTATGGCGCAATCTGGCCAACCCTCTACGGCGTCGGATGGCTCCTAGGAGCCGGACACCAAAGAGCTGCCCTGCTCATGGCCGGGCTCAGCGGACTGGGATTCCTCTCAATGACCATCCTCCGAGAGTTCTACGCCCTCATCGATCAACCAGTCGGCTACCGCCTCTAGGTCGGGTGCCACGCCTTGACCGTCTTCGGCAAGGCGTGTCTTTGGTCTTTTTGCGATGGAACAAGACACTGCTTGCCGAAGACGGTCAAGCAGTGGCACCCAGATAATCAATCTCATCAAATCAGAACAACCCAAGAGCAAAGAAGATCGCCGTAAACACGAGGTCAGCCACCACAATCGCGACAATGCACTCAACCACTGTATAAGTCGTCGCCCGCCCGACTCCCGCCGCCCCGCCGGTGACACGCAGCCCATTGGTACACGCGATAATCCCGATGAGCGTCCCAAACACCGCGCCCTTGGCAACCCCGGTCCAGAAATCAACCATCTTGGCCTGTGTAAGCATGTTGTCCATATAGGTGTCATACGGAATATCGAGCACAGTGATGGCGACGCCCATCGAAGCAACAATGGCCGCGAAACTCGATACCACCCCAAGAATCGTCATGGAAATAGTCGACGCCAATACCCGAGGCACCACCAAAAATCGAATCGGATTCAGCGCATGAGCCTCGAGCGCCTCGATCTCTTCGGACACCACCATCGTCCCGATCTCCGCAGCAATCGAAGCGCCAGCAAACCCCGTCAGCACAATCGCGCCAATCAAAGGCCCAAGTTCACGCAACACCGCAACAGCAATAATATTGGCAACCTTGTCCTTAGAACCAAACTCCTCAAGCGGAGGCGACAACTGCAACGCCAAAATCAAACCAACAGCACCCGACACAATCATCACAATAAAAATCGACCGCACACCGATCCGCACCATTTGTGAAATGATGGCGCTCCGCCCAAGTCGATACTTCTTATTCGTCAAACCCCGGTAAACCCACTTGGTCGCTGCCTGAAGTAAATAAAACACTTCACCAGTATGCGAAACAATCCCAAGCACCCTACGGCCAAGCATTGCAATCGGATAAAGCAACACCAGCACAAGCAGCGGAAGTTTCGACTGGGTTTCCTCAGGTGGGGTGCTCATTGATAGGACACTCAGGAATCAAGGGCTTCTTGACGCGAATCCTTGATACTAAAAAACGCATCAAGACGAGCAATCTCAAAAATCGCCCGAACCTTCGGGGTCATGGACGCAAGATGCAAAGCAACCGATTCGGTCTTGGCGATCCGCATCGCTTCAACAAGTGTTGCCAGCCCGGATGAATCCATGTACTGAACCTCCGATAGATCAATAATCATCCGATCCAAACCAGATTTGAGCTTCCCCTTAATCGCAGTGCGGAGAATCGGTGACCGACTCATATCAACATCAGCAGTCGGAGAAATAATCACCACCCCCGCTGTAGGCTGTTCTGTACGGATAAAATCGTTCTCTGAAGAAGCCATCGTGTCCCTTCTCTGCCCAGTGCAAGCCCGCGCAAGCCAACAGACCATACACACGCGGCCTGCCAAATTCACAACCGCTCGGCAGGAACAACCGGAGAGTTCTATATGATGGTATCAGGAAACTTGGCGCTTCGCAGGGGTAGGCCCCGACGATCTTTGCCCGATCCGAGGAGCCTGGTCAGGTCTTGGGGCTGACTTGCTCATCTTCAGCCTCATCCCCTTGCCCCTACGCTTCTCGTAAAGCACCTCGTCCATCACCTCACGCATGATGTGGACACCCAATCCACCCGGCTTGATGTCGCTCAAGTCACGACCGATGATCGTGTCGGGATTGATCTGCTTGGCCTCATCTTCGATAATAATCTCGATCCCACCAAAAGTTGTTTCATCAGGCTTCTGAGGATAAATCGTCAGCCAAATCGGGCGATCAGTCTGCCTCTGATACCCGTGACGAATGATATTGCACATCGCCTCATCAAGCGCAAGAGCGATCTTCGAACATTCCATATCCCCAAACCCCACCCGGTGGGCAATACACGAAACGAGTTCGCGGGCACCGCACAAGTACATCGGATCAGAAACAAGCTCGATCTTGATTGGCTTGACTTCAGAATGTTGTGAGGCTTTCTTCATGGGCTGCGGTATTGATCGTCCTTCAATCCTTGTGTCAGAAACGGGTTACATCCAAAGGTGATACTTCTCAAAATCATTGGGAGTTCATCCATCGTTGGTGTTCATCCCAGAATCTTCGATCTCAATATTCATCGGCGAATCATCTTGACCCTCATCATCCCCAATATCCCCAATATCATGGTTCAGTAAGCCAATACGCTCGCGCCATCGTTCGATGGCCTCAAAACGCTCCCATTGCGGAGCAGCATGCTCATATTCTAATGTCGTCCCCTCACGCTGCTCAAGAGCCCGAATCGCCAACATCCGCTCGGCAGGATCATTTGACCCCAATTTCTCCACCAACTGTATCCGGGATTCCTGGTCGTCCTCCTGAGCCGCAAGGGCAATCGCATCAAGACGCTTGGTCGGTGCAGGCGAGTCGAACCCAATCTGCGGACTCGGACACCCGCCCAATACACACAGTGTTCCAATCAATCCAACAGCATGCAACCCACGATCAAATCTCAACATGCAACAATGCTATGCCCCGCCCACCCACACGACCCAGATTCCCTATTCGGACCAATTCAACCACCTGTTCCGACATCCACCCAGATTGTGCGTGCGCCTACACTCTCCCCCAGCTCTCCACAGAGCCATCCACAGCCCATTATCGGACCCAAACACGGATCCCGCCCATGCCCTCCACCCACATCCACGACGAAACCATCCCAGTCCTCGACTTCGGCTCCCAAACCGCCCAACTCATCTGCCGGCGTGTCCGCGATGCAGGCGTCCACTCCATCCTCGTCGCCCCCACCATCACCGCCGACGAACTCCGCGCCATGAACCCCAAAGGCATCATCCTCTCCGGCGGCCCTTCGTCTGTATCAGACGACAACGCCCCCACCATGGACCCCAAAATCCTCGAACTCGGCATCCCAATCCTCGGCATCTGCTACGGCATGCAACTCACCTGCAAACTCCTCGGCGCAACCGTCACCAAAGAAAACCACTCCGAATTCGGCCGAGCCATGCTCAACATCACCCCGCACGACCGAGGCATCTTCGGAGCCATCCCCGAATCCACCCAAGTATGGATGTCCCATGGCGACCAAATCTCCAACATCGACAACGCAGATCTCGAATCCATCGCCACAACCGACACCTGCCCAAACGCCGCCGTCCGCTCAACCAACCCAAACCACACCTTCATCGGCGTCCAGTTCCACCCAGAAGTCACACACACGCTCCATGGCCCAGACCTCTTCCGCAACTTCCTCTACGAAATCTGCAAATGCTCAGGCCTCTGGAAAATGGCCGACTTCGCCAACGAAGCCGCCCAAAAAGTCAAAGAAGCCGTCGGCGACAAACGCGTCATCTGTGGCCTCTCAGGCGGGGTCGACTCCTCCGTCGTCGCCGCCCTCCTCCACAAAGCCATCGGCGACCAACTCACCTGCGTCTTCGTCGACAACGGCCTCCTCCGCAAAAAAGAACGCGACCTCGTCGAGCATACTTTTAAAGACCACTTCGACATCGACCTCCGCGTCGTTGATGCGTCCAAAGAGTTCCTCAGCGACCTGGCCGGCATCGACGATCCACAAGAAAAACGCAAACGCATCGGCCACCGCTTCATCGAAGTCTTTAAAGAAGCCGCCAAAGATATTCCAGACGCCGACTTCCTCGCTCAAGGCACCCTCTACCCCGATGTCATCGAATCAGGCCACGGCCACTCGGGAAACTCGGCCAACATCAAACTCCACCACAATGTCGGAGGCCTCCCCGAAGAACTCGGCTTCAAACTCATCGAACCCGTCAGAGAGTTGTTCAAAGACGAAGTCCGCGCCCTCGGAACAGTCCTGGGTGTTCCCGACTCCATCGTCTGGCGACACCCATTCCCAGGCCCAGGGCTGGCCGTGCGTGTACTTGGCGACATCACCGAAGAGAAACTCGAAATCGTCCGCAACGCCGACGAGATTCTGCTCGAAGAAATCGTCGCGGCCGGTTTGTACCGCAAAACCAGCCAGGTCTTTGCCGTCTTGCTCCCAATCCAATCCGTCGGCGTCATGGGCGACGGCCGAACCTACGAGCGCGTGATTGCACTCCGAGCCGTCGAAACCCAAGACTTCATGACCGCCGACTGGGCAAGAATCCCCTTCGATGTCCTCGCCCGAATCTCAACAAGAATCATCAACGAAGTCGCCGGCATCAACCGAGTCGTCTACGACATCTCAAGCAAACCCCCGGCGACGATTGAATGGGAGTGAGCGTGACTAAATCACCGCTCAACAACCCTCCGCAACTGGTCTGTATCCATTGTCAATACGAGCGTGCATTGGATGACGACATCAATATTTGCCCAGAATGTGGACAGCATGGACTCGCCTACGCATACCAACTCCTTCCGCGTTTACGAAAAATACGAATGTATGTATGGGCCGAAATCATCATGGTTCTCTTTTTGACCGCTTCAGTGACGGGAACGATCATCGGCAATCTACCTTTGCCTACCGGGCTCTTTCTCATTGTGTTTCTTGCTGCATCGATCCAAGGTTTTGTGGGAATAGTGATCATCTGCGGCATCGCCGAACGCGGAGGAAGACACACAAACTCAACACTCAGAAAATATTCATTGATTGGAATGACCCTGTCAATTCTCTTGCTTCTTTCTCTCCCGATTCTGATCTTCATAGTTATTACACTTTGATTCAAATCGTTTTCACCCCATCCCCACCGCCGGGTGCCGTGCTTCGACCGTCTTCGGCGAAGCACGATTTGTACTGGTCATTTTCGTATTCCAAAGACCTCCTTCGCCCAAGGCGGTCGAAGGAGGGCACCGAAGATCACCAAATATCAAACAAAGCCGCGGGTGCCCTGCTTACGCGCAGCTTAAGCAGGTCTTTACAACCACCAAGACCCGCTTAAACCCGATGAAGACATCGGGCATAAGCAGGGCACCCAAGATTACTTTGAACAGCGTGCCACTATTCAATAATCCGCATACGGATCAACCTCGCCATCAACCGCTCCACCGTTCTCAATCACATCATGTTCATGATACGAAAGCGCCGCCGCCCCACCAAGCAGCACCGCCGCGATCCCCACGCGAACCAGCACATATTTGAACACCGACTTGCCATCAAACCGCAAAAGCCCAGTACACACCGCCCCAAGCATCAAAATCATCGCAGGCAGCGACCGCAACTCCGAATGCACACTCGACCCAATCACCACCACAAGCACCACACCAATGAGAACCGTAATCCCCCCACGCGAAAGCGTCAGGGGTTTGCAAACCAGCCCCACCACCGCCGCCGCTCCAAGCACCGCCAGCACCCCAGGAATCACCGTCGATCCCGTCGCGCTGCCATTAAAGAACACGCTCGGCATCATCCCCCCAAACACCACCATCCAACACCCCGCATCAACCCACCCAGGCACCCCCCCAAAAACCTTCTCCGAACTCTGCTCATGCAGCGTCGCCAAGAGCGCAGGCATCAACGCCGCCACCGCCCACCACCCAAAATACGCCCAGTCATCAGCAAACACAACCTCGCTGGCTCGATACCCCGACGCCAACAACCAGAACACCCCGGCAAACACCACCACCCGAAGCACAAACGCCAAAGGCACAGAAAGACGAACAACCCCTTCAAGCACCCCCAACACCCCAACCAAAATCATCGCATGGGACAGCCGGTACGAGTTGTCCGCAGGCCACCACTGAAACGACGGAAACTGCGCACTAAACGCCCCCAAAAAACCAACCACAATCAACATCGGCAGCAACCACACCGGGCCCGACTTGGCAATCGTCTCATCACCCGATTCGTCTTCAACCCACATCGCCCGCCGCGTATGGATCGACCAGAAAATCAAAAGCAAAACAATCGACACCCCCGCCGGCATCGCTCCGCCCCAGATCATCAATTGTTGTTGTACTTGTGGATCCATAAGGCCCCTTCAAAATGCTCGCCGCGTCTCACACACCCGATTCAATCGCCACAATCAAATCCACCCGATTGCCAAGTGGCCCAGTCTCCGACAAATCATCCGCCAAATATTTCATGATCCCATAGTCCGACCGCATGATCGTAAACCGGGCTTCAAAGCCAAGCACATCACGATCGCGGAAGATCCCCGTGCGAACCTGATCGAGCGTCGCTTC
>JAESRA010000191.1 GCA_016764895.1 Phycisphaerales bacterium
GGTGATGCGGCCGGAGCAGGTAACAGCGGCCAGTATCAAGGCAGCGTTCTCCCATGCTTTTTATACCTTGGGCCTCGGAATGGGGGTGTGGGCAATATTTGGCGCCTATTCCACCAGCCATACCCGCCTGAAACGCTCAATACTGGCTGTGGTGTTGATGGACACCCTGGTCGCCATCATGGCCGGATTGATGATGTTTTCAGTTGCAGCGGACGGTAGCAGCCTTGAGGGTGAACGGGGTTTCAGCCTGCTTTTTGTTTCCCTGCCGGTCGCGCTATCAGGCTTACCCTACAGTCAGGTGGTGCTCGACACCCAAATCGAAGCCGATCTTTCTGTGGCCCCATCACAGCGAGGGCTCGAACTCCGGGTCCTAACCGTTGATGATGCCGGCAATCAAGTGGCCCAGGCTTTGTCACCATATATAGATGACTCTGGTATGGTTAATTCCAGGGCCATGCAAACCAAAGACCGGGAACGGTGGGCTTCATGGGGGCTCCGCTGGGTCGTCGTGCCCGCCGACGAGCTTGATGCGGTGCTTGGTTCACTGACTTTCACTCGGGCGGCTCAGGTTCATTGGATGGGCGAGTTTCCGCAATGGCGTCCCTTAATCCGGACAGGCCAAATCCACAACGGCACGGTCCGGGTCGGTGATGGATTGTCTTCGGTCCGTTTAGAAGAACTCAACGGCCGCCCCCGGATTTTGGCGCGGGTCTGGACAACGCCCGAAATGATCGGTTCAGATGCCAGGGCCCGGCTGCACATAGATATGGCCGTCCAAATGACACAAGAGCAGCACAAGAACCGATGGGATACCCCAGCGATACTCACCGCTCTCGACGCGGGTGTCTTGATCGATGAACTCAAAATGAGCCAAGTGCTCGATTCAACATCGGCACTGATACTCGTCGGCGAAGACCCCGCGATCCAGTGGCTCAGTGAGGCTCGATCAGGCACGGTTTCGGTCTCCCAGGTTTCAGATGGTTCGCTTGGGCCCAGCGCCCCATTGCCCCGAACGCTCGGCCAGCAGATGCTCTCGTCTATTGGAACGGGCTATGTTGCGCCGGACAAGGAATATGTTTCTCCAAAGAAGGTTCTTATTGTGCTGGTGCCGAAGGTCGGCGGGCCGTACCGTTTGCTGGGGTTAAGTAGTTCACAGCAGCAGAGGATTTCTCCGTGACTCAAGTTTTGTCGATCATTATTCTTCTGGTTGGATTGGCGGTGCTGATTGTGGCCGCCGACATCCTTGTGCGCGGCTCGGCCCAACTCGCCAAGCACCTTGGGCTGAGCCCATTTGCGATTGGTGTCACCGTGGTGGCCTTTGGGACCAGTGCGCCCGAGTTGTTTGCGTGTATTGGTGCGGCGATCCAAGGAGAGACAGACCTTGCCATTGGCAATGTGGTGGGCTCCAACATCGCCAACATCGCGCTGATTTTGGGGATCGGTGGATTGATTATGCCCATCGCAGTCCACAAGCGGGTCCGCTTTGTCGAGATTCCCTTGATGTGCATGGTGACCTTGGGGGCCATCGCGATACTCATCGACGGAGTAGTCACCCGATTCGAGGGCGGCGTTCTGTTTGCGGGTTTGATCGCGTATGTGACCTACATCGTCCGCACTCATAAAGAAGATATCGAACACGGGCTTGAGGACGCGGTCGCCAAGATCAAACCAATGTGGATAGATATTATTTATGTCTTTGCGGGGATCGCGGGTCTGGGTCTTGGTGCCAAGGTGCTGGTATTGGGCTCTGTTGATTTGGCAGAGTCGATGGGTATCCCGGCGGGGGTTATTGGGACAACGATCGTGGCGTTCGGGACCAGTGTTCCTGAACTGGCCGCCACTATTCGCGCCGCGATAAGCAAGCAGATCGACATGGCGGTGGGGAACATCGTTGGTTCAAATGTGTTTAATCTACTCTCGGTGCTCGGAGTGACCGCGATGGTCAAGCCGCTCATAATGGACCCATCGATGAGCTGGCATCTCTGGGCGATGCTCGGGGTCGCGTTGCTCTTTATGGTCTGGATACTGGTGCGTCCGGTAATTGCCAGGTGGTCGGGATTGATCTTGCTTACGGGATATCTGGCGTATGTGGTTGTCTCATACATCGGAAATCCGGGCGTTTCCTGAGTTGTTTACTTCATCGGAATCCCGTGTTTGACGATGCTGCTGGGTGTACTTATTGGAAGTGCTGCCCAGGAGTGTTTGATGCTGCGTGTCCAGATGTCTCAAGCCAAACCCGGAATGGTTTTGGCCCAGCCGGTGTTCCACCCGCGGTCTGAGGGCCAGATGGTATTGCTCCGCGCCAAAGCAACCCTTGAGCAGGGCGCCATCGACCGGCTTGTAGAGATGAAGATTCCAGAGGTCTGGATTCACTACCCCGGCATGGAAATGGTCGGCGAGTTCATCAGCCCCAAGATCATGGCTTCGCGCGCTCTCATCGCGGGCGATGTGTCCAAAGCATTTATTGGTGCTTCCCAGGGAGCCCATGCCAAGCTCGATTTTCAGCAGTACAAATCATCGATGTCGAGTTTGCTCAAGAATCTGATCAACGACCCAAAGAGTTCCATTTTCGTCGGAGAACTTGTCGATTCGGGATTCCCAGCGGTCCGTCATGGAGCCAATGTCGGATTCCTCAGCCTGCTTCTGGGTATGCGGCTTGGGTTCTATATGATGCGCGAGCGCAAGTATGTCAACGCCAAGTTTGCAAGCGATGTGACCAACTTGGGCGTAGCGGGCATGCTCCACGATATTGGGATGATGCGCCTCGATGAAGAAGTCATCAAACGGTGGAACAAAAATCATGACCCAAGCGATCCTCAATGGCAGGAACACACCACCATCGGCCACCAAGCCGTCCGTGGCTCGCTCCGCGCACCGGCCGCCAGCGCGGTGCTTCATCATCATCAACACTTTGATGGCTCAGGATTCCCAATGAAGGAACGCGAAGGGGAAGAACCCAGCGGGCTCTTTGGGAGTGAAATCCATGTGTATCCGCGCATCATTCTGGCGGCGGACCTCTTTGATCGACTAAGCCACAGGGCTTCATCAGTCGGTGAAGATCCCGGAGATGGAATAGCAATGCCAGCGGTTTGCACGCTTAAAAAAATGATGGGTAAGCCGTATGGTGATTGGATCGATCCGGTGATCTTCAAAGCCTTGCTCGCGGTCTGCCCGGCGTATCCACCCGGAACCTTGGTCCGCCTGAGCAATGGTGTCAAGGGCGTGGTCACTGATTGGAACCAGGCCGATCCATGCAGGCCTCAGGTTCATGAGATGCTGCACTTTGAATACGAAGAACTTGGCCGAGTATTTAATCTCCGAAATGAGCGAACGATCACCATCGTCGAATGCGACGGCATCGATGTCAGCGAGCACAACTTCTATCCCGTGACCAAGGGGCAGTTTGATCTCCGGGTCTTTGAACGGAATCTGAGCAACGGGTTGTATCAGTACATGCCCGAAGAAGCTGCCTGAGCCACTATCGAGTCGATCAGTAAGAGAATCGCCCGAATCGTGATGGGCTCGATCAGGCTACGCTTGTCTATGGATTCAATAATCACACCCACCGATCGATGCTTACTTGTGGCAGCCGCCCCCAAAGAGTTCCAGGCATCGGCCAGCGCGTTCATCAGCGAATATCGTTGCGATGGGGAGATCGTGATCGGCCAGGTTATCAAACTCGATGACCGGTTTGATCTTGTCCTCGGAGGCGTGGGCAAAGCACCCGCCGCCGCCGCGACTGCGCGGGTACTCACCCAAAAATCATACGGCTCTGTGATTTCAGTAGGTGTCGCCGGATCGCTCCCCGGCGATCATCCGCTGGCGATCGGCACATCAATGGCCGCAACCCGGTCGAGCTTTTCCGATGAAGGGGTCGGGGCCACAGATGGGTTCATCCCGATGAGCGAGCTGGGATTCGCCCCGTTTGCCGGCGACCAGATGGGGATAGATCACGATCCAAAACTCACCGCCCTGCTCGGATCACTTACTGATACCCAAGGCATCATCGCAACGGTCTCGTGGTGCTCCGGGGATGACGGCTGCGCCAAAGGGGTGGTCTCACGAACAGGCGCAGTCGCCGAAGCGATGGAAGGGGCGGCGTGCGCTGTAGCAGCACAAATGATCGACCCCTCAATCCGCACCGGAGAACTCCGTGTGATTTCCAACACAACCGGAAATCGGAAAGAACAGGTCTGGGACCTTGATTCGGCACTCGCCAAGCTCGCCAATGTTCTCGGACGGCTGGGATAATCAGCGGACCATCTTCTTGCGGTCTGTGCGTTCTGAGCGATCTGATCCTTCTGCGTAAATCGGGGTCCTTGGATTCCTACATCACGCCCACATATCCCCCCGGATCAGGCCGATTCTGTAGAGAGTGATCTCCGGGATCGGCACTGCCAACCCATAGATCGGACACGACGCCGGGGCGGTGTAGGAACCAAGGAGCACAGAAAACCAATGGGTAAACCACGCGTATTTGAACAACTCCGAACGACGCTCCAATCGATGAACTCGATGCGTCCCCAAGGCCACCCGCTGGCCGTGGACTTCGGCGTGTCTGCACTCCGCGTGCTCAAAGTCTCCGATGGAAACCCGGAATCAATCGAAAGCGCAGCCCAACTCAACACACCAGACGATCTTCTCGACAATCCCTCCAAAAGAATCCTGTTTCAGTTCGAGGCCCTCCCCAAAATTATCAAGAGCGGCAAACTCACCGGGCTCCGTGCCGCGTGCGTGATCCCGACACTCCAGATGTCGTGCAAGCATCTGCAGGTCACCCCCGTCCCCGGCGTGTCGATCAATGACCTCGCAATCGGGCAGATGAGCGATCGTCTCGGTTGTGATCCCAGTGCTCTTCTGGTTCGGAGTATCGAGGTCGGGCCATCCAAGCAGAGCAACAAGCAAGAGGTGATTTGTTTTGGTGCATCAAAATCGTTTGTCGGGCGGATGATGGATTCGCTCAAACGGGCCAAGCTCGAACCAGTCGGGATTCACAACACATTCGAGACGCTTCGCCAGGTGACTCCATCGGATTCATCAAAGCCGGGGGCGTCATTACTGATCGATCTTGGTAGTGCGTGCACCATTGTCATGGTTCTGCACAAGGGGCAGATTGTATTTGCTCGGACAATCGAGTTCGGTTCGATGGCATTTGACAAGGCGATCTGCCGCCAGTTCCGCTGCACACTCATGGAAGCCCGCGCGATGCGTGAGCGGATCCAAGAGGTCGCCGCGATTCCGGCAGGTTCCGGGCACAATCCAGACCCACACCCAGCAACCGACGACCCGGATATTTCTGAATCGCTGGAGATACTCATAGACGAGATCATGATGTGCCTCCGGTACCACAAGGCTTCTCAGCCCGATCTCCAGATCGAGCGGGCTTACTTTGTTGGTGGAATGGCGGGGCATAAGGCAATCAGCGCACACCTGGCGCGTGTCCTGAATCTTGAAACACAGGTCGTTGATCCTTTGAGCAGGCTCGGCCGAGCCGGGAAGGTCCCGGTGTCCGGGGTCGATTTAAGTCAATCCCAGCCCGGATGGGCGACAACGGTCGGGTGCGCTTTGTGCCCGACGGATCTTTGAGCAACGGTTAATGATGAGGAGTTTTTGATGCGATCCAACAAAAACAATGAAGGCGCGAGTTTCCTACCAACGGATTATGTCCGTGGCAAAGGCCAGGCACGGGCATCGATGGTCGCCATCATGCTCTTTGTGCTTGTACTGGCGGGCGTGATTGGCGCGTTCTTTGTAAACCACCAACGCTGGAACCGTGTACACGAAGAGCAGCAGGTCGTGGCGGCCGCCTTTAAAGAAGAAACCGCCAAGATCGATCAACTCAAGGTTCTCGAAGAACAACGCGTGATTTTGACCGACAAAGCCGAGGTCGTGACGGCTCTCAAAGACCGGGTCCCTCGATCGGTGCTCATGGGAGAAATCGTCCGAGGAATCGGCTCAGGAATCACACTAACCGAGATCAACCTAGAGGGCGAACGCGTCCGACCGCCGGCTCCAAAGGCCGCCGTCAAAGGTGCTGTCAAATCCATTGGCGTCAGCGGGGTCGGCAAGGGCAAGGATCAGAAGCCCAAGGCTCCAAAGGTCCACCCGCCAAAGTTTAAGTTTTCCGTTTCAGTCGATGGTCTCGCAGAGAACAACGATGAAATCGCCGATTATTTGGCATCACTCAAGGATTCGCCGCTGCTTAGTTCTGTCGAGCTTCAGTTTATCAATCAAACCAAGATCGATTCGATCGGATATCGGAAGTTCCGTATCACCATGTCGCTTTCTCCGAGTGCCGATGCGAGCCTTGTTTCAGGCACGCTGGCGTTCGGAATCGATGGCGAAGTCGTTGCCACAGTACCCCAACAAGAAGTTCAGGAATAAGAAGCCGGCGACTGAATCCGCCGAACGACTTCGCTGAATCAGCGGTCGAATCCTAATGGAGATTTATATGCAGTTTGGAATCAGAGAACTCGTACTCTTCCTGACAGTCCTGCTCTTGCCGGTCGTCAGTTATATGTTGGTCTTTAGGCCTCAGAGCGCAAGCATTGAGAGCGCCAAGATCGAAATCGCCCACAAGCAGGAGATGCTCAGCAAACTCCGCATCGAAACAGCCCGCAATGATGATCTCCAGCTTATCAACGAGCAAATCATCGGCCGGATCCATGCGATGGAATCAATGCTGCCATCCAACAAAGAAGTGGACCAAATCGTTCGCCAAGTTTCCGGGCTTGCGATCGAATCCGGGCTCAGTTCCCCGACCCTCAAAAGCATCAAGCCTTTGGCGGCCGCACAGTTCCGCGAGCAGCCCCTAGAGATGAGCATTGAAGGATCATGGTCCGGCTTCTATGAGTTCCTACTCAAGATCGAGCAGATGCCCCGGATCACCCGCATCATCGATCTCAAGGTCGAAGACACAAGCAGCGATGATTCTGAAATCAAAGCGAGCTTCACACTCAGCATCTTCTTCCGAACGGAGGTCACCTCATGAGCGATACAAACTCATACGAACCAAACAAGCCTGAACGGGATCAAGGTAAATCAAATGTATTCCTGGACCTCAACAAGCCAGAGGAAGCGACGGGGATCCCCGCGATCACTCCGGGCTTCAGCAGCGAACAATCATCCGGAAGCTACGAACTCTCGCAGGGTTCTCCAGAGGCTTCAAAGTTTAACGGCCAAGTGATCCTTGCCGGTCTTGTGTTTGCCATCGGGGTCGGTTCAATCTACACAATGCGCCACATCGGGATGCAGGCAGGTATAAATGAGTCGGTGAGTTTGGTTGAATACACCGCTTCGACAAACACCCCGGATTTCATCAAACGATTCGAAATCATCATGGCTGATCTTGAAGAGGTTTCGATCTCGGTTCAGTTTGCCAAAGATACCGAACTGCCGTCAACTCCATTCACTCTCGCCCAAGTCGTGATTGACGACGATGGGTTATCAATGCCGGTTTCAGCCGGGGATGACCCCGAGGCCGCCAAAGCAAGGCTCGAAATGCTCCGCGCACAAATGGAACAAGATGAACGCAATGTCAGAGAATCCGATTACGAAACGATCGCCAGCGGCCTTTCGCTCCAGAGCGTCATCGGAGGTACCCGCCCGGTTGCGCGAATCTCCGGAGAACCCGTCGGGGTCGGGATGATGGTCGCCAAAACATTCAAAGTGCTTTCAATCAAAGGGTCTATTGTGATCCTTGAAGTTGAGGGGATCAAATTTAAACTCGGGCTCGGTTCGGGCGCAAAGCGAATCAACTAATGCAAACCCAAGTCAACATTCAAGGAACTCGGCACCATGTCGGATATTGATGACATCCTGAGTGAACTCGGCGTCGGGAAAGACGATCAGCGCCCTCGCCGCACGCCAAAGGGGCCAAAGTCCCGACCGGCGCACCGGCTCGATAAGCGCGCAGGGTCGTTCTCTCCGCTCCCGTCGATGCCCTCAGGTCAACGACGATTCGGTCAAGAGAGTCCCAGCATTGACAAAGACCCAGCGGTTCTTGAGGCGCAACTCCAAACCCCCGATACCGGCGTGAACAACGCGGTGAACGAAATCTATCGCCCCGATCTGTCCGGCGATGCTGCTGATTCCATGGATGTTGATCTCAATGAGCAACTCGTCGAATCCGGAGCCGTGACCCCAGAGCAAATCACCGCCGCCCAGCAAGTCATCAAGCAGACTCCGGGAGCCGTTCTCGTCGAGTTGCTCATCGAGCAAGGCGCCGACGAAGAGAAGATTCAAGAGATCATTGCCCAGCGAGCGGGAATCCCGTTTGAGCGCATTGACCTTGAAGCCGGATTCGATGGCGGGTTTGATGGAAAGCTTCTCCAACGCCTCACTCCAGAGTTCTGCAATGCCCACCAAGTCATCCCGCTGCGGACCTCCGGGACCCGAGTGGTGATCGGTGTAGTCTCGCCCGACGATGTCTTCATGATTGATGAGATTTCATCACGCTTGCATGTACCGAGTGTCAAACTGGTGATGATCACTTCAGGAGACATCCGCAGCGTGCTGGATCTCATGGGTCATGATTCATCCGAAGACACGGACATCTCCGAAATCCTCGCAGACATCGACGAAGGCGATGTGGAGGTCTCATCAGTTCAAAAAGATGAGCCCGTCGATCTCGAAGCCCAAGCCGGCGAATCTCCCGTTATCCGTTATGTAAACTACATCATCCAGAACGCCGTCAAAGAAGGCGCCTCAGATATCCACATCGAACCAGGCGAAAAGAAAATAAAGGTCCGCCTCCGCATCGACGGCGTCCTCTACGAATCCATGAACCCGCCCCCCTCAATGTCAGCCGCGATCACTTCACGCCTCAAAATCATGGCCGATCTCGACATCGCCGAACGACGCATGCCACAAGACGGCCGCATCCGCTGTACCGTCCAAGGACGCAAACTCGACCTGCGTGTCTCATCACTTCCCACCGGCTACGGCGAAAAAATCGTCATGCGTATCCTCGATACCAAATCAATCAATGTACAACTCGAAGACCTCGGCTTCGACGACTGCACGCTGGATATCTGGAAAGGACAAATCAAACAACCCCACGGCATCCTCCTGGTCACCGGCCCAACCGGCTCAGGTAAAACCACAACACTCTACTCCTCGCTCCGGCAAATCGACATCGCAAGACTCAATGTCTCCACAGTAGAAGACCCCATCGAATACCACCTCGAAGGCATCACCCAAACCCAAACCCACGCCAAGATCGACATGACCTTCGCCAAAGCACTCAAAGCACTCCTCCGCCAAGACCCCGATGTCATCATGCTCGGCGAAATCCGCGACCACGAAACCGCCCACACCGCAGTCCAAGCCGCACTCACAGGCCACCTGGTTCTGTCAACCCTCCACACCAACGACGCTCCAAGTTCCGTCACACGCCTCGTCAACATCGGACTCGAACCCTTCCTCGTCGGCGCCGCCCTCAACGGCGTCCTCGCCCAGCGCCTCCTCCGCCGCCTCTGCAAAACATGCAAAACCCAAACCGAGCCCACCGAAGAAATGACCGAGTTCCTCGAAATGAACGGCCTCCCAGGCCACGAAATGTGGTCCCCCGTCGGCTGCGACAAATGCCGCAACACTGGCTACGCAGGCCGAGTCGGTATCTACGAAATGCTCGCCGTCGACGACACCCTCCGCGATGTCATCGCCCGCAATCCCAATGTCTCCGAGTTCCGCCGCCTGTGCCTTGAGCGCGGCATGAACTCCCTCCGCGCCGACGGCATCAACAAAGCCACCGAAGGATTGACCAGTATCCAAGAAGTCCTCCGCGTCACCAGTGCGCATTAAGCAAGCGTCAAACTCAGGGACACCCAGCCCCAAATGCTCGTAAGAATGCTGAAATATCAAAGAAATCAAAGTTTTCATCCGCGTGAAAGTTCGCTAACGGGTCCTGGGCTTGAAAGAGATCAATGAACTCGTAGATATCGTCGATATCGAGTGAGTGGTCGCCGTTGAGGTCAATGGGGCAGCAGCCACCTTCTCCTGTATTGAACATGATGGTTGCCACTGTGTTCAAGTTCGATATTGCCAAATCCATTCTTCCGTCGAGATCAAAGTCGTCGATTACAATGTCGTACGGATTGAGTATGCTAGAAAAATGATGGATGGGTTCGCTGAAAATAGCGTCTCCATATCCATAAAAGATAGACACAGAGTCCGGATCAGGAGAAATCACAGCAATATCTGCAAATTCATCGCCGTTGAGATTGCCCACTGCCAGACTCCTGGGGTGATCGGTATGCAGGAAGATTTCTTGTTCAAACTTGGCGTTCCCCGCGTTGAGCATAATAGCAATGACTTGTTCGCTGTAGTTGGTGTACACCATGTCTGGGAGCGTATCGCCATTGAAGTCGTGAAAGGTGATATTGGCTGCTTCATAGATGGTTGGTATCGTTATAAAGTCTGCGAAAGTGGCGTCACCGTTGTTCAGCAGTATGCTGAGTGATTCTTCATGGGTGTGGGGGTCGGTATTATTCGTGGCAACGATGTCCAAATCCCCGTCGCCGTCTAGGTCAGCAATTTCAACTTCGCGTGGAGTGTTCTTGGTAAAGTACCAAACACGATAATCGAATAACCCGGACCCGCGTCCAGTCAATACACCGACACGATCGATTTCGCTCATTGTTGAGACGATGTCGAGCAATCCATCGCCGTCCAGATCCGCGAGTTCCAAATCCCAAGCACCGTTGAGGTTATCTTGGGATACAGAATCAGTAAATAGACCAAATCCAAGAACATTGTGCCACACACTCAAGGTGCCGCAATCGAGGTTCGCAGAAACGATGTCGAGATCGCCATCGTTTTCCAGATCACCGATTTCTATGTCGTAGGTATTGGAGCATCCTTCAAGATAGCTTGTGTTCTCTAGTGAGAATATGCCATTACCTTGATTGATAGAAATTGCAGCATCTCTCCGCGAGTAACCCGTCTCGCTCTCCAGCCCAAATATCAGATCGGGAAGCCCGTCTCCATTGAGGTCGCCAGAAGTCAGTTCCTTTATTCTCTGGCTATCGGCGACATAAAAATTGTGTCTTTTGCCAAAATTTCCTTGCCCATCACCCCGGATGACATGGACCTGGTTGTTGGGGGACGGTGTGATAACAATATCTATATTTGAGTCGCCATCAATGTGCCCCAGTGCCAATCCTTTGGTGGGCACCCCGCCCTCGCTCCCGGGCCCAGTCGAATAGGAACCAGATCCGTTGTTTATCATTGTCTTGATCGAAAAATAAGAGCGGGTCGTGGCCACAAGATCAAGGTCGCCATCAGAGTCCAGATCTGTGGCGCGCGCCGATTCAATCTCTACTCCAAGGAGAATATTTTCAAACTCAGTAAATATCCCCGCGCCAAAGAAGTTCCGCATGAGAGTGAACCGTGTCTCGTTGATCGAATAGGTGATTGCATCAAGGTCGCCGTCGTTGTCAAAGTCGCCCAGTATTGCGTTGGACTGGGTCCGCCCGGTGCTGATTGGATTCACGATGGTGGAAAACGACCCGTTCCCGTTGTTGAGCATCACGATAATCGTCGGGGAGTCGGCCATCAGAATAAAGAGGTCATTGGTCGCGTCGTTGTTGAGTTTGCCAATTTCGATCGAGATCGGGGCTTCGTCAAGAGGAAAGTGCGTCTCCTCTCCAAATGAGCCATCACCGTTTCCAATCGATACGGAGACCCCGATCGGGCCAGTCGAGTACAAGGCGACAAGATCCAGAGTCCCATCGCCGTTGATGTCAGAGAGTTTAAAGTCTCTAGGGACAACACTTGTCGGGATCGCCAGCCCGGGAGTGAAGACCCCTGTCGAATCGTTAAGGTATACAACAATTTCACTTTCCCCGCTGCGTAAAAGAAAATCAATATCGAGATCAGAATCGATGTCGGCAAAGATCGGAAGGCCAGCGGAGAATGGCAGGGTGATGTCTAAACGGTGATCGAAGTTGGTTCGCCCGTCTCCAAAGAGGATCGTGGCCGAATCATTTGAAAATCGGGTACTTAGTGTAAAGATATCGAGGTTGCCGTCGCCATTGAAATCTGCTAGGCCCGCCCAATCACCCCGGTTTTCAATGTCAAAGGCCCGTCCAGAGAACAGCGGGTCCTCGCACACTTGCGCATCAGCACCACTTGGCTGAAACAAAGTCAAGAGCACACACAGCACCGGTACGAAAGGAGTAGTTCGGTTTTCAAACATGTAAACAGACCCCGACAGAAATAAAGTATAAACGAAAAGGAACGATTGAACAAACTATCAGCAAGCACCTAGTTTGTCAATCAAAAAATCGATTTGTGAGAGAATTCAATCGGATTAAATACGCGGGTGTCTTCTGCGTATGTTCGGCCGTCACTGCTCGGCGGCATAGAATGGCAATAATCTCTAACCTGCGATCAGTAAGGAGCCAGCTATGACCAACCAGTCCGGCAAAGCCATCGAATCCGTTCTCCAAGAAACACGAATCTTCAATCCACCAACCGCCGCAGATGTCGGAGGCCCAAACTGGCTCATCTCCTCACTCGACCAGTACAAAGAAATGTACAAAGAATCAATCGACCACCCAGAATCCTTCTGGGCAAACATCGCCAATGACTTCCACTGGTTCAAAAAATGGGACACCGTCTTAGAGTGGAACGCCCCCGACGCCAAATGGTTCAACGGCGGAAAAACAAACGCCTGCTACAACTGCGTAGACCGCCAAGTAGATCAAGGCCACGGCGACCAACCCGCAATCATCTGGGAAGGCGAACCAGTCAGCGACACCGGCCAACCCACCGACCAACGAACCCTCACCTACAAAGAACTCCAAACAGAAGTCTCCAAACTCGCCAATGTCCTCAAAAATAAAGGCATCACCAAAGGCGACATCGTGACCATTTATATGGGCATGGTCCCCGAACTCGCTGTCGCCATGCTCGCCTGTGCCCGCATCGGTGCACCACACTCCGTCATCTTCGGCGGCTTCAGCGCCCAAGCCATCGCCGACCGCGTAAGCGACGCCAAATCAAAAATAATCCTCACCTGCGACGGCTCATGGCGCCGCGGAAAAATCGTCCCACTCAAACAAAATGTAGACGACGCCATCAAAACAATGGCCGATGACTCCCCAGTAGAACATGTCCTCTGCCTGGGCAGATGCCACAACGACATCTCCTGGGGCAAGCTCGATTGCTGCTGGAAAGAAGAAACAGAAAAAGCATCCGCAGACTGCCCATGCGAAGAACTCGAATCAGAAGACATGCTCTTCCTCCTCTACACCTCAGGCTCCACCGGCAAACCCAAAGGCATCGTCCACACCACCGCCGGCTACATGATCTTCACCGCCACCACCGCCAAATACACCTTCAACCTCGTCCCCCATGATCAAGGTGGCAACCAAACCTTCTGGTGCACCGCCGACTGCGGCTGGATCACCGGACACTCCTACATCGTCTATGGCCTCCTCCCAAACCGAGTCCCAACACTCATGTACGAAGGCGGCCCAGACTACCCAACCCCCGCACGTTTCTGGCAAATCATCGAACGCCACAAAGTCACCCAGTTCTACACCGCCCCAACCGCCATCCGCGCCTTCATGAAATGGGGCGATGAACATCCACAATCTTGCGACCTCTCCTCCCTCCAAGTCCTCGGCACCGTCGGCGAACCCATCAACCCCGAAGCATGGATGTGGTACCGAGAAAAAATCGGCCGCAACATCTGCCCCATCGTCGACACCTACTGGCAAACCGAAACCGGAGGCCATGTCCTGACCCCATTGCCCGGCGCAACCCCAACCAAACCCGGCTCATGCACCCTCCCCATGTTCGGCATCGACGCCGCCGTTTGCGACGAAGTTGGCAATGTCGCCAAAGAAAATGTCGGAGGCCTCATGACCATCCGAAAACCATGGCCCGCCATGATCCGAGGCGTCTACGGCGACCGCCAACGCTACATCGACACCTACTGGTCCACCGTCTCCAAAGACGGCCAGCCCTACTACGCCGCCGGCGACAACACCCGCCGCGACGAACTCGGCAACTTCTGGATCATGGGCCGAACCGACGATGTCATCAATGTCTCAGGCCACCGCCTAGGAACAATGGAAGTCGAGTCCGCATTGGTTTCCCACGAATCCGTCGTCGAGGCCGCGGTTGTTGGCATGCCCCACGAAATCAAAGGCACCGGCATCGCCGCCTTCGTCACCCCAGCCCCAGGATTTACAGCCAGCGACGAACTCAAACAAGCCCTCCGCGCCCATGTCACCAAAGAAATCGGCGCCATCGCCAAACCCGACATGATCCGTTTCACCAACGCCCTCCCCAAAACCCGCTCCGGAAAAATCATGCGAAGATTACTCCGCTCCATCGCCGCCGGCGACACCAACATCACCCAAGACATGAGCACCCTCGAAGACTTGTCTGTAGTCGCCAAACTCTCAGAGAGTGAGGAGTAGCCGGGTGCCCCGACTCGCCGTCTTCGGCGCGTCGGGATCGGAGATTCCAAAACCACCAAAAGTCCGCAGTATTCCACAACAGTATTCCACAACAGTGTTCCAAAGACCCGACGCGGATAAGAATCCGGGTCGGGGCACCCAGCGATACAAGTTGCCGGGTTGATTACCCAGCCATCCCACCAATGGCAAAGGTCGTCACTGCCCCATCAATGGCTCCATAAATAAAATCCTTGATATACGACCGCTTGGTATCCCCAGCCAGTCGCTCCCGTATCGCATCAGGAGAATGATCCGCATGAATATCGTGATGATGGCTCATAGAACTCACTCTATCGGTATGATGGTCCGAAATATTCACAATGAATGTTTGTTTGCGCTATCATCAGGCCATGATTCGTTGTGATTGGTTCTCAATAGCCTGCATTTCGTCGATTCTGACACTGGGAGCACTCCCAGCCATGGCTCAATCAGACGACCAGCCCATCAGCCACGAGGCCGCAAAAATTCTCGATCAAGACAACGATTCCTTGGCCGGGATCTTCGATCTCTCCCGCTACACCTTCCGCGACCTCACCTTCTACTGGGACAACGACGGCACCGTCCCAGGCGTCGTCGCAGACTCTGACCGCTACTACACCAATGGCAACGCCATCGAACTCAGTTTCAACCCAAACCTCACCCCCGCTCTTGCATCTCGGATTGCCATCTCAGACAAAGAAAACCAACGCTTCGGCGTAGGCATCGCCATCAAGCATCGCATCTACACCCCAACGAGCATCCTCCTGACCAACCCACCGGCTCGCGATCATCCCTACGCCGGCTACCTCGCCCTGGCCCTCTCCTTTCAACGCGCAGACGATCACATCCACGACCACTTCGGCCTCGACCTCGGAATCATCGGCCACACCAGCGGGGCAGAAACCCTCCAAAAATTTATCCACAACGCCTTCCCCGACGAAAATACCCCTGTCGGCTGGGACACTCAACTCCCAACCGAGCCCACCATCAACTTCACCTTCACCCGCACATGGAAAACCGACCGCGCTAACTTTGGGGGGGTTGGGGGGGTTGGGGGGATTGAAATGGAAATGCTCCCATCGCTCGGCTTCGATGTCGGAACTGTCCTGATCAGCGCTCGATCATCGATGATCCTCAGAGTCGGCAAAAATCTTCCATCAGACTTCGGCCCCGCCACAATGCTCGGCCAAAAAGACCACACCGTCCGCGTCAGCCAATCATCAAATTCCAAATGGTCCATCTACGCCTACACCCGCCTAGGCGTAGACGCCATCGCCCGCGACCTCTTCCTCGATGGCCCCGTCTTCTCCGGCTCCCGCTCAGCACAACGCGAACCCCTCGTCGCCACCTTCTCCTTTGGCCTCATCACCCGCTACAAAAGTTTTTACCTCGGATGGAATCAGAACATCCAATCCGAACGCTTCGACCTCCAACCAAACTCCCAATCATGGGGCTCCATAGTCTTAGGCTGTTCCTTCGATTGGTGAAACCCACCCCACGCCTTGAGCATCAGCAAAGTCCTACTATCTGCCATGACTACGCATACCGCCCCCCTCGTCAGCGTCATCATGGGTTCTAAATCCGACTGGCCAGATGTCATCGAGCACGCCGCAAGGATGCTCGATCTGCTGGGCATCCCCTACGAAGTCAAAGTCGTCTCCGCGCATCGCACGCCAGGCCTGCTCGTCGCCCACGCCAAAGGCGCCCGTGATCGCGGCATCGAGGTCATCATCGCCGGAGCAGGCGGGGCGGCCCACCTCCCAGGAATGGTCGCATCAATGACAACCCTCCCCGTCATCGGCGTCCCGGTTGAAAGCAAGTCGCTCAAAGGCATGGATTCGTTGCTCTCAATCGTCCAAATGCCCGCCGGAATCCCGGAAGCGACCGTTGCGATTGGCAAACCCGGCGCGACCAACGCCGGGTTGCTCGCTGCGTCGATCCTGTCGAACAAATACCCAGAGATTCACAAACGGCTCGAAGAGTTCCGGGCAGACCAAACCCAGGCCGTGCTCGACAAACCCGATCCGAGATCAACATCATGAGCGACGCAGATTCGGCTCTGGAAAATAAAACCATCGGCATCATCGGCGGCGGACAACTCGCCCAAATGCTCGCAAGCTCCGTCCGTCATCTCAGAATCAAATGCACAGTGCTGGATCCAAACCCAAACTGCTGCGCAACCAACAAGCTCGGACAATGCGACCAAATCGTCGCCCACTACGACGACGAGCAAGCCCTCATCAAACTCGCCCAATCCTGTGATGTCGTCACCTACGAATTCGAAAATGTCCCAGGCCAAGGCGCCGCCCTCATCGCCAGCCACGGCTCAATCCACCCAAACCCCACAGCACTCAGCACCTCCCAAGACCGCCTCAGCGAACGAGCGATGTTCAAAGAACTCAACATCCCCGTCCCGCCATTTGCACAAGTCGATTCACTCAACCAGTTGAGCCAAGGCCTCGAAAAACTCGGCGCACCCTCAATCCTCAAAGCCCGAACCCTCGGCTACGACGGCAAAGGACAAGTCCTCATCAGCGACCCCGCAATGGCTGCCAAAGCATGGGAAACACTCGGCAAAGTCCCCGCCATCCTCGACAGCTTCATCGAGTTTGACCGAGAACTCTCCATCATCGCCACCCGCGCTCTCAACGGCCACATCGAGTTCTACCCACTCAGCGAAAACATCCACCGAGGCGGAATCCTCCGACTCACCAAAGCCCCCGCAAGACAAGTCCACGAAACAGTCGCAAGCAAGGCCCGCGATTCAATCCAAAAAATCCTCGAACACTTCGACTATGTCGGCACACTCGCCGTCGAGTTCTTCCAAGTCGGCCAAGGGGCACAAGCCACACTCCTGGCCAACGAAATCGCCCCCCGCGTCCACAACTCCGGGCACTGGACCATCGAGGGTGCCCGCACCAGCCAGTTCCAAAACCACATGCGAGCGGTGCTGGGCATGGAACTTGGCAGCGCAGAACCCACCGGCCACAGCGCGATGATCAACCTCATCGGCAACGAACCACGCCCCGGATCACTCGGCGCAATGCCCAAAGCCCACATCCATCTCTACGGCAAAGAACCCCGCCCAGGACGCAAAATCGGACACATCACCCTCAACGCAAAAACACAACACGAACTCGACGCAATGCTCGAACGCTTCACCCGAATCATCGGCTAAACCACATCCAACGACACATTTTCTTCCGGTAGAACGGGCTTCCAGCCCGTTTCTTTTTCAGACAGAGAGACAAGAAAACGGGCTGGAAGCCCGTTCTACCAAGAATACAAGGGCCGTGTCTTATGACCCGGCAGGTCATTTGAACCCGACAGGTCATTTGAACAAGTTGTACTTCACAATGCACCACATCGCCTCAACCCCGTCTTTCCACCCAATCTTCTTGCCCTCTTGATAAGTCCGTCCAGCATACGAAATCGGAACCTCATAAATCCGCAAAGGCCGATACAACTTGGTTTCCGGATCTTCAACTTTCGCCTTGGCCAACTTGGCCACCAACTCCGGCTCAAGCCCAAACCGATCCTCAGTTATCCGAATATCCTTGATCGCTTCTTTGGTAAACGCCTTGTACCCACACTCAATATCCGTCAGATTCAGATTACTCAGCATATTGGAAAACAGCGTGATCACCCGGTTGGCAATCGAGTGCCAGTAGTACAGCACCCGATGCGTTTGCCCCAGAAACCGCGTCCCGATCACCGCATCGGCTCGCCCATCAAGAATCGGCGCCAGCACCGCATCATGCTCGGCCGGGTCGTACTCCATATCCGCATCCTGAATAATCAGCACATCACACCCATCATTGATCGCCCGCATAAACCCCACATTGATCGCCGAGCCCTTCCCCTGATTCGACGGCTGATGAATCGCCTGAACCCCCTCTAAATGCCCAAGCCTGCTGATGATCGCGTTTGACCCATCGGTCGATCCATCATTAATAAAGTACACCCGCCGCTCAACCGGCGTCCCATCGGGCATCGTCGGCACAGGAGTATTCTGGAGCCGCTCAAACATCCGTTCGAGTAGATTCTCTTCGTTATAGACCGGGATGAGCACGCCAAGTACCAACTGATTCATGACAAGAGTGTATCGCCGATCCGAAGGATTCGCCGCTGCGCGTTGGAAACTCCGAGCGAATCGATCTCATCCATGCTCAAAAACCGCTGCCCATCCTGAATATCCCAAGAATCACACCGGTACACATCAAACCGCACGATCCGGTGCGTCGTTTGATGCACAAAAGACTCAATCAACTCGGCTCCCTCCCCAACCTCAGCAGCAGTGGGGGTGGGGGCAGGGCGGTCATCCCCCTCAATCGTCGGCACCTGCCACATATTCCCCCACAACCCCTCGGCCGGCCGCTGCTCAAACAACACCCGCCCATCATCATCCATCACAAGCACCGAAGCACAAAACAGCTCCCGCCGCTTGGCCCGAGGCTTAGGCGGAGGCACAGACTCCGTCGTCCCCGCTTTCAATGCTTCACACCGATCCGCAAGCGGGCACCGATCACACCCAATCCGCTTAGGCGTGCACACCGTCGCCCCAAGTTCCATCAGTGATTCATTGAGCGCCCCCGGATCACCCGACGCCTCCACCAACCCCGCCGCCCGCTCCCACGCCCATTTGATGGTCGTGGAATCCATCTGCTGACCCGCGTTATTGTGCAGCCGTTGCAGCACCCGCATCACATTCCCATCGACGAGCGGCTCCCGCATTCCAAACACCATCGACGCCATCGCCCCAGCCGTGTACCTCCCAATCCCAGGCAATGCCATCAACTCCCCAACATCACGCGGTATCACCCCATCATGATGCTCAACAATCGCCTTGGCGCACCCGTGGAGCATCCGCGCCCGCCGGTAGTATCCAAGCCCCGACCACGCCCCCAGCACCGCCTCCTCGCTCGCCGCCGCAAGCGACTCAATACTCGGAAACCGCTCAACAAACGGCTCAAACTTCTCAAGCACCCGCGACACCTGCGTCTGCTGGAGCATGAACTCGCTCACCAACGACCAATACGGCTCCCTCGGCGACATCCGCCAAGGCAAAGGCCTCATCGCCTCGCCAAACCAAGCTTCGAGAGAATGGCTCACCCAAGCATCATTCATCCACTCCCCCAATCGCCCGCTCGATCTGAGTCTTCAAACTCGCCCATCGGGTTTCCTTTGTAAAGCACACCGATACAAACTCCGAATGAACCAGCACATTGCTCACCCCATCGCACCCGATGATCGCCGCCGCCAGCGGATCATCGGATCCTTTCGAGGCATCAAACACCGACACAATCCGCCCAGGCATCGGCTCGACCACCAGCTTCTTTGCCAGCGGATTGGGTGTCGTCTCAACTCGAAGAATCCTGTACCCCAACGCCAATCCTTTCTTTAGTCCACTCAAGCCCCAAATCCAAGCACAAACCATCGTAATCGGTTAGAATCAGCCACCAACCCAATGGTTGGTACATCGCCAATCTATCAACACCAGACTCCAAAGGGTATGCCCGTGGGATTGATCACCCGAATCCAAGACTTGTTCAACCGCCTCAGTGCCTACGCCGTGTGGGAGGTTTTGGTTGAACTGGCGATCATCTGGGTCGTGGTCTACGCCATCCTCCGCTTCCTCCAAGGCACCCGCGCCGCCCGCGCCATCAAAGGCCTCATCTTCGTCCTCATCGTCGGAACCGTCGTCGTCCGAGTCCTCGGAGACGACACCCTCGCACGCCTCGCCTACCTCTACGACCGCGTCCTCGCTGGTTTTGCACTCGCACTCGTCGTCATCTTCCAGCCAGAACTCCGCCGGGCACTCATCCGCCTGGGAGAAACCAGATTCTTCGGCACCACAGAAGAAGGCGCCGCCGCCATCGCCTCCCAACTCGCCCCCGCCTGCGTCTTCCTCTCCAAAGCAAAGTTCGGCGCCATCATCGTCATCGAGCGCCGCGTCGGACTCAAAGCCATGACCGAAGGCGGCACCGATCTCGACGCCAAACTCACCTCCTCACTCATCCAAACCATCTTCCATCCCGGCTCAGCCCTCCACGACCTGGCCGTCGTCATCCGCGCCGACCGTGTCCACTCCGCCGGCGTCCAGCTCCCCATGGCCAGCGCAACAGAAATCACCGACCAATCCTTCGGCTCCCGACACCGCGCCGCCCTCGGAGTCACCAAAGACTCCGACGCCGTTGTCCTCGTCGTCTCCGAAGAAACCGGATACATCCGCATCGCCCAACGCGGCAAACTCTCAGCACCCATCGAACGCAGTGACCTCGAGTTCACCATCCGTGAACTCCTAGGCCACCACGAAGAGGCCGATACCGAAATCATCCCAGAGGTCTCTACCGACGATCCCGAAACAGGATTCGTCGATGAGGTGCCAAGGCCCGCCTCCACAGGAACCATCTCCGAAAGCCCTGATGACCAGCGGGAGGCCACCTGATGCCCCAGTCGACCACAACAACAAACACGCCAAGTTTCTGGGCAAAGGTCCGAACCGTGATCTTGGTCTCGTTCCTCGCGATCCTCATCTGGCTCCTGGCAGAATCCAGAATGGTCCAGACCCGCATGGTCGAGTTGCAGATCGTCCTCATCGGAAACTCCCAAGACCCCCAGCACCGCTATGTCGTCCGCCCAGCCATCGGCGAACACTGGACCGCCTCGATCGATGTAGAACTCGAAGGATCACTCGCATCACTCGACCAAGCCTCAAGAGACCTCAGAGGCCGCGTCCAACTCCTTGTCGGAGATCAAATCCCATCAAGACCAGGAATCCACGATCTCGATCTGAAATCAATCCTCCGAAACCTCACCCCGCTCCACTCCCTCGGCGTCTCCATCCGCTCACTCTCAACCGATCTTGTCAAAGTCCAAGTCGATGAACTCGTATCAATCCAACTCCCCGTCCGCGTAGATCTCCCCCCAAGCGTCGCGCTCGATGGACCCGTTCGAGCGATCCCTCAAACCATTTCAATCCAAGGCCCAGCCTCATTCATCGCCACCCTCGAAGGACGAGAAATCCTAGCAACCCTCTCCCCAAACTCAATCGCCCCCCTAACCCCAGGACGCCTCGAAACAATCCCAGGCGTCGCCCTCACTCTCCCAACGATCCCCTTCGATTCGTCATCCTCCCCCCCAGGCTGGACCCCCGTGCTGAGCCCAAGCAGGGTCGATGTCCGGCTCACCGTCCGGTCCCTCACCCAAACGACCGTCATCGACCGCCTCCCGATCCAAGTTCTCCTAGCACCAGGAGAGGTCGGGCGATGGATTGTCGCCCTCGATCCCGGCAGCGAAGACCTCGTCTCAATCCAAATCTCAGGCCCCTCCGACGCCCTCGCCTCGATCGCCGATGGCTCAAAAGTTCCCGCCGCGATCCTGTCGCTCTCATTTCAAGACCTAGAGAGAGGCATCTCCACCAAGCAGGTTTCGCTCCTAGGGCTCCCAGAAAGCGTCCAAATCCTCTCAGATATGCCCGATATCAGCTTCACCATCTCCCCCGTCGCAGCTCCCATCAGAGTCCCCGCCCAAGACCCAGCCACCGCGACCCCCTGAACCGCAAAAGAATTGACGCCTCAGAGCATCCGAATCCTCACCAATTCAATGACTTCGGGCCGAGCTCGCCCTACCCTTTGGACCCCATTGTCAGCACCGGAGCCGCCAATGGATGACCAGTAATTTTCGCTTTATAGACAAGATTCAACCGCCCGTTATCAAGATACCTTAGGGCGATCAGGGAGCCACCCGTGAAGATCAAGACCGACGAAATCGTCAGCGTCATCAAGCAAGAAATCGAAAACTTCTCCTCACAACTCGAAATCTCCGAGGTCGGACGAGTTGTAGAAGTCGGTGACGGCATCGCCCGTATCTACGGCCTCTCCAAAGCCAAAGCCTCAGAACTCATCGAGTTCGAAACCAAAGACGGCCCCGTCATGGGCCAGGTCATGAACCTCGAAGAAGACACCGTCGGCGCAGTCGTCTTCGGCAACTACCTCTCCATCAAAGAAGGCGACACCGTCAAAGCCACCGGCAACCTGCTCTCAGTACCCGTCGGCGAAGCACTCCTAGGACGCGTCGTCAACCCCCTCGGCGCACCCATCGACGGCGGAGCCGAAATCAACGCCACCGAAACCGCAATGGTCGACATCATCGCACCAGGCATCGCCGCCCGCCAACCAGTCCACGAACCACTCCAAACCGGCATCAAAGCCATCGACGCAATGATCCCCGTAGGCCGAGGACAACGCGAACTCATCATCGGCGACCGCAAGACCGGCAAAACCGCCGTCGCCATCGACGCCATCATCAACCAAAAACAATACTGGGGCACCAAAGACGCCGTCGTCTGTATCTATGTCGCCGTCGGCCAAAAAGAATCCACCGTCGCAGGCGTCGTCCAGACCCTTCGCGACGCCGGAGCCATGGACTACACCATCGTCGTCAACGCCGGTTCATCAGACCCGGCCCCACTCCAGTACATCGCCCCATACTCAGGCACCGCGATGGGCGAGCACTTCATGTGGTCCGGCAAAGAAGAAGGCAAGACCATGGCCAATGGCTCGCCCTACCCAAAGCATGTCCTCTGTGTCTATGACGACCTCTCCAAGCAGGCCGTCGCCTACCGCCAACTCTCACTCCTCCTCCGCCGTCCACCAGGCCGCGAAGCATTCCCAGGCGATGTGTTCTACCTACACTCGCGCCTCTTAGAACGCTCCACCAAGCTCTCCGACGAAAACGGTGCCGGCTCACTGACCGCACTCCCCATCATCGAAACCCAAGAAGGCGATGTCTCGGCATACATCCCAACCAATGTGATTTCGATTACCGATGGCCAGATCTACCTCGAACCAGAACTCTTCTTCTCAGGCGTTCGCCCTGCGATCAATGTTGGTATCTCGGTTTCTCGCGTAGGCGGTGCCGCACAGATCAAAGCAATGAAAAAGATCGCCGGCTCACTCCGCCTCGACCTCGCCGCCTACCGCGAGCTCGAAGCCTTCGCCCAGCTCGGCACCGATCTCGACAAGGCCACAAAGGCCCAGCTCGATCGCGGAGCAAGAATGGTCGAACTCCTCAAGCAGCCACAGTTTGTTCCGTTCAATGTGGTCGACCAGACCATCTCGATCTACGCCGGCACCAAGGGCTACCTCGACGATGTTGAGCTCACCAAGGTCGCTGCCTTCGAGAAGGCGATGCACGAGTATTTCCAAACCGTCGGCAAGTCCATCTGGGACGCCATCAACGAGGCCAAAGCCCTGAGCGAAGACCTCGCCAAACAACTCGAAGAAGCCCTCAAAAACTTCAAGGCCGGTTGGAACGGGTAATTCACTCTCTATATTGTGAGAAAAACCCGTCATTGACGGGTTTTTTCTTGTGCTTGACACATGAGCTTGTTAGCCGGGTGCCCCGACCCGGATTCTTATCCGCGTCGGGTCTTTGGCGGGCATCTACTGCTCGCCGCGAGCCAAAGGAGCATCATTATGGTACACAAAAGAATGTCGGTGTTCGTGGCGCTCGCGGCGGGCTCCATCCACAGCCTGGGCCTGCGGGCCGAAGAAAGCTGCCCCGCAGACCTCACCAACGACGGCACCCTCGACTTCTTCGACATCGCCGCCTTCCTCACCGCCTTCACAAACCAAGACCCCATCGCAGACTTCACAAACAACGGCACCTTCGATTTCTTCGACATCAGCGCATTCCTCACCGCATTCTCAGCGGGATGTCCTTAACGCCGTCGTTTCATGCCCACGAGTCCAAGCATCAGCAGACTACCAGTCGCAGGCGACGGAACAAGAACCAACTGCCATTGAGGTGCCCCGGCCGGGCTCATCGCTGTGCGGTAATCAAGATTGCCACCCGCACCGAGTTCAACCAAGTTCCAGACCGGCGATCCATTATCCGCCCCTAAACCCAGCGCAATGCTCCCCGGCATGGTGTGAGGCTCCGTATCCATCCGCCAGTCGGGGCCATACCCAGGATGCCCCCCGACAGCAGTAGGCCGCAGCACCGCATCACCGATCATGCCCAAAAACGCGACATCGTTGGACACAATCAGATCACTCATATCCCATGTGTACCCGGGTCCATAATCAGATGCAAAGTCAAAGCTGATCGCCTCGCCCAGGTTCCAAACGCTTGTCCCCACCATCGCATCAGACAGCGTGACAAATCCCGAAATATGCGAGCCCGCAAACTCGCCCTCCAGCGCCTCAAGTTCATACACAAGATCCCCCATCGCGGCTCCGCAACTCAAGGCCGCAACCAAAGTGCCAACACCAATTAATCCGGCAATTGAACGGTTGTGTCGTGTGAAATTTTTCTGGTAAAGCATGTGGTTCCTTTCTGAAAGTGTGCGTTGTACGAATCAAACATCCGCGATTCAAAACAAATATCGCAATTGAAGTCTGACACCAAAAAACACAAATGCCAGCCGTTTAAGAGATTTCATCTGTATTCTTGCCTGCCTGTAAACGCATTCGACCCAGATGTTCTTTATGAAAATAGACATCAACCTTGGTATTCTTCACCCCGCAGGCCCGCCGTCATGCCCCGCCGACCTCACCAACGACGGCACCCTCGACTTCTTCGACATCGCCGCATTCCTCACCGCCTTTCCCGCCGGCTGCCCATAATCAGACCCGAGAAGTCAAAAACAACACCGATTCGTCCGACCGGGCGGGACCTCGCGTCCCGCCCGGCTTTGTATACATACAATCAAACCACATGACCTGGCTCACAAACCAACACATCAACTCCTTCAGACCCGTATTCAACGACACACATGTCTGTGTCACCGGTGGAGCCGGATTCATCGGCGGACACCTCATAGACGCCCTCATAGACCTCGGCACCCGAATCACCGTCATCGACGACCTCTCAAACTCCGACGCCTCCCAAATCGCCTCACAGATCGAAGCAAACCCAGAACAAATCCGCTTCATCCAAGGATCAATACTCGATCCCATCGCACTGGCCGATGCCGTCCAAAATGCAAAATTCGTCTTCCACCTCGCAGCACTCGGATCAGTACCCAAATCCGTAGAAGACCCCGCAAGAACATGGGTCGTCAACGCCACAGGAACCATGCGCGTCCTCACCGCAGCACAAAAAGCAAACGCAACCCGCGTCATCTACTCAGCATCCTCATCAGCCTACGGCGACAACCCAACCCTCCCAAAACAAGAATCACAAGCACCAGAACCAGAATCACCCTACGCAGCAGCAAAACTCGCAGGCGAATCACTCTGCCGCTCATGGGCAAACTGCTACGGCATCGACACCGCATGCCTCCGATACTTCAACATCTTCGGCCCACGACAAGCCGCAGACTCAGCCTACGCCGCAGTCGTCCCAGCATTCCTCAACTGCTACCTCAACAACCAATCCCCAACCATCTTCGGCGACGGTGGCCAAACCCGTGACTTCACCCATGTCACCAACGCCGTCTACGCAAACCTGATCGCCGCGACCAAAGACTCCCCCATCAAAGGCGAAGTCTTCAACATCGGTGCCGGCCAAAAAACATCCATCAACCAACTCGCAACTTCACTCAAAAATATCCTCAATATCCAAGGCCTCGACTCAATCTATGAGCCCGAACGCATCGGCGAAGTCCGAGACTCCGTCGCCGACATCTCCAAAGGGACCTCAGCCATCGGCTACCAACCCGTCACCGCCCTAGAAGACGGGCTCAAATCCACCGCCCACTGGTACCGCGACCACCACCAAGCAATACAGTCACAACAATGATCCGCCTCTTAACCAATCTCATCGACACCCTCGGAGCCCTTTGGATCCTGGCTGCTCTGGCAATCCGCTCCCGCTTCAACTTCAACTCCTCCTACTGGAACTGGCGTTTGCATACCGCTTTCCCAAACGCAATAGTCCCCGGCGGCAAGGTCGGAAAGCTCAAATTCGCACTTGAATACGCCCGCTGGGCATACAGAATTCAACGATTACGCTAAATAAACCGGCTCTCTCAAGCCGATCATGATTGAATCGGCCACCCAAGCGGGCTCGATCGTATAAACTTGGTATTGCATTGGGTTCAACCGGGCCATCGTAAACAAGCCAATCCATCTCATCTCCAACGGAGATTTCAGTCATGAGCGAACAAAACAACAGCAACACCTCCTTTGCCCACGCCTTCCTCCCAGGCCTCATCCTCGGCCTCATCGTCGGCGCCCTCGCAGGCGCCCTCGTCCCCGACATGATGACCGCCAAAAAATTCAAAGTCGATCCAAACCACACCTACACCCCAAGCCCACGCGATGAACGCCCAGCCATCGACCTTGAAGCCCAGGCAATCGTCGACGCCGCCGAAAAAGCAGCCGCAGATGCAGCCGAAGCCGCCGAAGAAGGAACCGACGACGCCCAAGACGCCGCCCAAGACCTCATCGACGACGCCGAGAGTACCCTCCCAAGCACGCCATAAACCAAAGCACTTCGTTGTAGTGATCCATCCAAATGTCTGACCGCGCCAGAACCCTACTCGCCCAGCACGCAAGAACCACCCAACTCCTCGGCGTGGACTTCCTCCCATTAGGAACCCCCCAAACCCCCCAAA
>JAESRA010000192.1 GCA_016764895.1 Phycisphaerales bacterium
ATGGCACCCAGCGCAGTCGATGTCAATGTCCACCCGGCCAAACTCGAAGTCCGATTCCGCGACCAATCAATGGTTCATAGAGCCGTCTACCACGGCATCCGCGACGCCCTCACCCAAGCCGATGTGACACCGTCGGTGCTTTCTATCCTACCAAACGCGGGTGGTTCTACAGCCATCATGCCGACCGCTCAATCCGTTGAACAACAAGTTGATCAAATAGTCGAGTATCTCAATACGAATCCAAAGCAAACCTCCAACCCCGCTGACCTTCGATCACAAATAACCAAAGTCCTCCAAACTCCAGACCTCCCAACCTTCAATCCGCTTCCGACTCCAGAGAGCGAAGATCGTCTTCTGCCGCCGATTGTCAACAAGGTCAATGTCCTTCAGATCCATTCGAGCTACCTCGCCATCCAAGACGACCAAGGCCTCCTCATCATCGACCAGCACGCCCTCCACGAACGCATGATGTTCAACAAGCTCCTGAGCCGCGTCACCCAAGCCGGTGCTTTGGAACAACAAGGGCTGTTGACTCCGATCATCGCCGAGGTCGCGCCGGGGATCATCGACGAGTTTGACGAGCTCGAAGAACTTTTGTCACGCATCGGTATCAGTGCCGCGCCGATGGGCCCAAGATCAGTGGGGGTCTCCAGCGTCCCGACCTTCTTGCTTTCACGCAATGTCGATCCCGGCGCATTCCTCGACGACCTCTTTGAACGCATCGAGCGCGAGGGTTTTGTTCCCAGTAAAGAAGAAGCCCTCCACGAAATCCTCGACATGATGTCCTGCAAAGCCGCCATCAAAGCCGGCGACACACTCACCGACACCGAACTCAACGAAATCATCGCCCTCCGGTCCACCACAGACCGAGCCGCCTCCTGCCCCCACGGCCGCCCCACAACCGTCCGCCTCACCATCGAAGAACTCGAAAAACTCTTCGACCGCCGCTAACAATTCCCAGTAGAACGGGCTTCCAGCCCGTTTCTTCTTGCAAGGGCGCCACTACTCGCATTCTTATGCGCAGTAGTGTCTTGGCCATTTCAATTGTGTTGACAAATCGAAGACACTACTGCGCCGAAGACGGCGAGTAGTGGCACCCAAGGATTAAGCATCATCGAGCAACTCAACAGCCCGAAAACGCTTCCCCTCAAGCATTTCCAGCGAAGCCCCTCCGCCCGTCGATACATGCGAAATCCGATCCGCCACGCCGAAGATTTCCGCTGCGGCCGCGGAATCCCCGCCACCAACAATCGTCACCGCGCCGTTTTCACTCGTCGCATCGGCCACCGCCTCGGCAATCTGCTTGGTCCCCATCTTAAACGGCATCCACTCAAACACCCCCATCGGCCCATTCCAAATCACCGTCTTGGACTTCTTGATAATCTGGCTGTACCGAGCGGTGGTCTTGGGCCCAATATCAAGCCCCATAAACCCGTCCTTGATTTGGTCATCAAACACTTCAATATCACCGGCCTGCTCGGCAAACATCGTCGAACAAATATGATCTTCCGGGAAGTGCAGATCCGTCTTAGACTCGGCCGCAAGTTCAATGATCCGCTTGGCATCCTTGACCATCGAATCCTCAACAATCGACTTGCCAACCTCGTGCCCAAGAGCCACAAGGAAGGTGTACGCCATCGCTCCGCCGACCAAAATATGGTCGGCCTTGGGCAGCAGGTTTTCAATGGCAGGCAGCTTATCACTCACCTTGGCTCCGCCCAAAATCACCGTAAAAGGCCGGCCCGGATCAGCCAGCGCATCACTCAGGTACGCGATTTCTTTTTCAACCAAGAACCCAGCGACCTTGGGTTTGTTGCCCATCGCCGCGGGCACGCCGACCATCGAGGTATGCTCGCGGTGGCAGGTTCCGAATGCGTCGTTGACATACACATCACCAAGAGCCGCGAGTTGATCGGCAAAGTCCGAATCGCCTCGTTTCTCGCAGCCGTGGAAGCGGAGGTTTTCGAGCAGGATCACATCGCCGTCTTTCATTGCATCAACGGCAATGCCGATCGCTTCGTCTTTGCAGTTCTTGGCGGGGATCAACACTTCTTTCCCCAAGAGTTCCCCGAGCCGAGCAGCGATCGGTGCCATCGAGTACGCCTCTTCATAGCCCTTGCCCGCCGGACGCCCAAGGTGCGACATCAGCACGGCCCGACCACCTCGATCAATGACCGATTTGATCGTGGGCAGCGCCGCAACAATCCGCCGATCATCGGTGATCGTCGCCCCATCAAGCGGCACATTAAAGTCCACCCGGATCAAGACCCGCTTTCCGGAAACCATTGTATTTTCGATCGTTTGCTTGGCCATGATGAACCTCCAAATGGTGATGTTTTTCTATATGCCATTCTAGGTACTCTTTATCAAAGAGCCCATAAAAAACCGCGACCCAAAGGCCGCGGCGTATGTATTCTTCGTTTTCTGACTCGTTTAGTTATCAAGCAAGTCGTTTGACTGCCCGCGAACCTTGGCCCCGCCGTTTTTGAGCAGGTTATCCCGCAGCGACCGCAGATCCGCTTGTACCGAAGCGTCAATGAGTTGATCGCCCATACGGATTTTGATCCCGCCGAGCATGGTGGAATCGGTGTATGGGTGGAGGATCGTTTCTTTGCCGAGCGATTCGTTGAGTTGGTGCTTGATCGAGTCAAGCGCGTCAGGGGACATCGGCGACGCGGTAAAGATGTCGACTTCGATCCGTCCGAACCGTGCTTGAACGAACTCGTCAAGAGCCCCGACAATCGGGATCAGGTGTCCCAAACGCCCCTTGGCATTGAGCTGGCGCAGGAAGTTGAGCGTGAGATCGTCACACTTGCCCTCGAGCATCCGAACCAGCGAAGCGTCCCGCTTGCCGCTGTCAATCAGGCGCGAAGCGAGCAGTTCATTGAACCCTCGGTTATCGCGAGCGATCTCCAGCAAATCTTCAAGCTGTCCCAGCACCCCTTCAGGGCTTGTCCCGTCGGTCGTCTCGGCGACATCAAACACCGCATGGGCGTAGACCTTGGCAAGTGCATCGGGCTTTGTTTCAATCAAAGGCATGATTCATTCTCCACCAAAGGTTTACGAGTTGACCGTCTTCAGTTCAGCAAGGGATTCTTCCATCAAACGCTGCTCGTCTTGAACGGATACTTCGCGTTGCAGGATTTTGCCGGCCATTACGGTCGCCAGGTTTACTGATTCGCTGTAGAGCTCATCAATCGCTTGTTTCTTGGCCGCGTTGATTTCCGCCTTGGCTTTTTCACGCATCTCGTTGAGTTCGGCTTCAGCCCGGCTCTTGAGCTGGGCGGCGAGTTCGATTTGGGTTGCCTTGGTATCTTCGAGCATCTGCTGGGCCTGGGCCCGGGCATCGGCGAGGTTCTTTTCGTACTCATTAAGCGCGTCTTTGGCTTGCTTGCGAGCATCCTCAGCCGCAGCGATCTCGCCAACAATTTTCTCGTTTCGTTCATCAAGACCCGAAGAAACCATTGGCCACACCTTGACCTTCAGGATACCAAACACAATCAGGAACAGCACAATCGCAGTCAATCCCGGAAGAATGCCTTGCTTTGGCTTTTCGATGACCGATGATTTTTTATCGGATTTTCCACCCGGGTAGTCGCCGCTGCTGTCAGTTGCCGTCGTCGTATCCGGGGCCGCCAGCGATGCCGAGGTCATCGGCGAGAGGGCAAAGAGGGCCAGAGCCAGAACGATCATGAGTGTCAAACGCTTCATGAGAAAATCTCCAAGGTAGGCCCCAAACCGGAGCAACCAAGTATCTGTAAAAACCAGACCGGGGTATTTTTCAATCCCGGCCCGGTGAATATTGGATCAAAGAACAACGACAAGCACACCGACGACGACCGCAAACAGGGTCGCACCTTCGATGAGAGCCGCAGTCAAGATCATGTTGGTTGTGATCGTGCCCGCTGCTTCTGGCTGACGAGCGACGGACTCAGCGGCCGCCTTGCCGATCAGGCCGATGCCGATGCCGCCGCCGACGATTGCCAGACCAGCACCAATAGCAGCCAAACCCTTACCAATGCCTTCAACACCAGCAGCAGCAACCTCAGCGGCAACATTGCCGTCCTGAGCCAATGCCATTGCAGGGGCGAAGAGTGCAACAGCGCCGGTTGCCAAAACGATTTTCTTTACAAGCTTCATACCAGATTCCTTTCAAAGGCCGAGGAGTATTGATTCGGCCTGAACCACTGAACTGCGGGGAGCATCCACTGTCGATCCAACAAGGATCGCAATGGCCTTGGGCGCCTCCCCGCGGTGCCCCAGGCCTGAATTATTCGTCAAATCACGCGATACCCACCTCGGCGAGATCGTGTGCAGTCTCGTGGTCATCATGATGCGCCAGCAACGAGATGAACACGGTCGTCAGAAACATAAATACAAACGCCTGCAGGAAGGCGACAAACAACTCAAGGAAGTAGATCGCCACCACCGCAGCACTCGAAATGATACCCACCGGCAAACCGATGAATCCAAGTTTTTCAAATCCGCCAGCGGCAAAGCCAAGCAGCACCGCCACCAGAATATGCCCCGCTGTCATATTGGCAAACAAACGAATCGCCAACGCGACCGGCTTAATAAAGGTACCAAGAATCTCGATTGGGATAATAATCGGCCACACGAAGATCGGCGCGCCGGCCGTCAGGTGCTTGAGATACCCAGCCACACCGAGTTCACGCAGTCCCGACCAGTTAATCATCAATCCCGCGATTAGCGAGAGAGCCCCGGTGACATAGATACTCTGTGTCGCTGTGCCTCCGACAAAGGCTTTGTGCTGGGCAATCATTTCTGGGGCAAGCTGACCGGCGACGAGATTCTGGAAGTCCAGCAGTGGGACCAGCCCCAGCAGGTTGTTGATGAGAATGAAGAAGAAGATCGTCCACAAGAAGGGCATGAACCGATCCGTCCGGTCGTGCAACAGAGGCCGAACTGTTTGCTCTCTAAGATACCCACAGATCACTTCGACCGTATGAGCGAAGCGTGATCTGGTAATCCACCGGAGATGCCCCTGCGATTCTTCGCCCGTTCTGATCGCTTTGCCCACGAAGAGCCCGGCAAACACCAAGATGAGTGCTGTAATCACCATGTTGGTTTGTGCCGACGACCAGAGCCACCATCCGCTTTCGGAAATTATGAACGGATGATTGATGACATGGTCTACCGGGTTTGAAGCCGCCAAAGTAAAGCTCGACATTAGCAAATACCCTCCGCGCCACCCGCAACCACTATTGGCCGTGTGTGCCGCTGGATCAACGACATGACCGAAGCCACATCAACGACAAGCGTAATCAATAGCACCGCCAAGAGCGTCATAAAGAACGCTACCTTGGCAGGGCCAATCAACAAATATATCGGGATGCCGATCATCAGCACCATCATTGCGCGGATGAGTGTTCCTGCAAGCACCGGGAATCCCCACTCCACAGGCTTCTTGGCCGGTATCGCATACAAAATCCCCAGCGGGATCAGCACTCCGGGGATCGTCGCCAGAAGCGTCCACATCCCATCGCCAAACCGCCCGCTGAACTGCTGGCTCACCAGCCCACCAATCAAAGCGATCACCACGCAACTCACCAACGCAATCATCCCAGTCCGCGCCAAAGGCAACCGCACCTTATCGGCGGTTAAGTGGGTGGTTTGGGAAGGAATAATCGTCATCTAGTGGGGCTACCTGAGAGTAAGTTGGAACTTGGGGGGGGGTGGTTTGG